>CAIVCF010000174.1 GCA_903904335.1 uncultured Chitinophagaceae bacterium
GCGGAAAGAAAATCAACCAAATATTTCAGTTTAACGGCTTTATTCCGTAAATAGTTTATACTTTTTTTTGAACTTTTTATGGTGACAAGCTGCAAAATCAAGCGCAGCAATGGTTGCGTCGCACTCTTATACTTTCTGAAAAATATTGGGCAGAGGAAAAATATAATCAGTAAAAAATTATTTTGTAGAATAATATTTACAAATCTCTTTCAAACCACAAACATCGCATTTAGGATTTCGTGCCACACAAACATATCTCCCATGCAGGATCAGCCAGTGATGTGCTTTATGAATTAATTCCTGCGGAATATTTTTTATTAATTGTTGTTCGGTTGCCAATGGCGTTTTTGCATGGGTCGTTAAACCAATTCTTGCACTTACACGAAATACATGCGTATCAACAGCCATGTTCGGTTGCTGATCGATCACACTGGTAATTACATTCGCTGTTTTTCTTCCAACACCGGGCAATTGTACTAATTCATCAACGGTCATCGGTACAATGCCATTGAATTTTTCCAATAACATCTTGGCCATGCCGATGAGATGTTTTGTTTTGTTATTGGGATAAGAAATACTTTTTATGAGCGGAAACAGATCATTAAATTCAGCCTTCGCCATTTTTTGAGCTGTAGGGAATTTCTGAAAAATTTTCGGTGTGGTCATATTCACGCGAACATCCGTGCATTGTGCAGAAAGAATAACTGCAACGAGTAATTGAAAAGGATCATCATAGATCAATTCTGTTTCAGCATCGGGTGCGTGTAGCTGAAAATAATTGATCACAAATTCGTAGCGTTCTTTCTTTGTCATGTAAAACAGGTGAAGACAATAGCGATAAAATTAAACTGTATTCAGCAGATTTGAGAAAGTAAAATAAAACTGGTCATTGTTTTTTTTTGCCTGCATATTTTAAAATGGCATCAATGGATTTTTGACTCGGAGAAACACCTTTTTTCTTCAGTTCATCCATTTGCTTTTTGGTACGCTTTAACGTATTCATTTCTTTTTGAAGTTCTGAATCGTCTTTTAGCGCTTTATCAATCGCCAGTTTTAAAATGGGTGATGCTTCCCCATAGAGGTACAGCATCAGTTGTTCCTGATTAAATTTCTCCATAAAATATTTGAAAGTGCAATAGTAAATATACTGCTTTCGGAGGGTAATGACGGAGGTCCTAATAGAAACGGTTGAGCTGCAATTTTATTGTTACACTATTGTTTTTTTGTATCCACAAGCGGTTGTTCAATGACAAAAACATCTTCGCCGTCTTTTTTCATGATATAATGTTCTCGGGCAAATTTTTCAAGTGCAGCGGGGTTATTTTGGAGATTGGCAAGATCATTCCTTGCTTTTTCTATTTCCAGTTGATAATAATGTTTTTTAGTTTCTAATGCTTTCAGTTTTTGCTTTTGTTCACGCACATAAAAAAAATCTCGCTGATCGAAGAATAGCATCCACACAATAAAAAAGCAGGTGGCCAATAAATATTTATTGGCAAGTATGGAAAATGTTTTCTTCATGGCTCAAAAATAAAGTTCATGGTTCAAAGTGCATAGCAATTGGTTTACACAGGTGTTAGTAACCTGCCTCCAAAAACCATGATCTTCGAACCATGAACTATAACGAAAATGCCTTAATTAAATTACTTCGTGAACTTTAATTTTTTGCCCGGAAAAACACCTGTGCTTCCCAATGCTTCTTCTATACGGATCAACTGATTGTATTTTGCAATACGGTCAGTACGTGAAGCAGAACCAGTTTTGATTTGGCCGCAATTCAATGCCACAGCCAGATCAGCAATGGTTGTATCCTCTGTTTCACCGCTTCTGTGACTCATGATAGTATTGTAACCATTATTCTGCGCAAGGCTAACTGCATTGATGGTTTCAGTGATAGAACCGATCTGATTCACTTTCACTAATAATGCATTACCAACTCCTGTATCAATACCTTGCTGTAAACGTTTCACATTGGTAACAAACAGATCATCACCCACTAACTGAATTTTTTTACCCAAAGTATCAGTCATTAATTTCCATCCTTTCCAATCATCTTCTGCCATACCATCTTCAATTGAAACAATAGGATAATTCTTTACCCAATTAGCCCAATAATCAACCATTTTCTCGCTGCTTAATTTCTTGCCATCAGATTTATGGAAATGATATACTTTTTTAACACTGTCATACATTTCACTAACCGCTGGATCCATTGCAATGGCAACCTGTGTTCCTGTTTTAAATCCGGCAACACCAATAGCAGTTAACACTGTATCGATCGCTTCTTCATTACTTTGAATATTTGGGGCAAATCCACCTTCATCACCCACATTGGTGCTAAATCCTTTTTTCTTTAAAACAGATTTCAATGCATGGAATATTTCAACACCCCAACGCAATCCTTCACTGAAAGAGGTTGCGCCAACAGGCATCACCATAAATTCCTGAAAGTCTATTTTATTATCTGCGTGAGCACCACCATTTAAAATGTTCATCATTGGAACAGGCAATGTTTTAGCATTGGTGCCGCCAACATAACGATACAAAGGTAAACCTGCTTCTTCAGCTCCTGCTTTTGCAACTGCCATACTAACTGCTAAAATTGCATTAGCACCTAATTTTCCTTTATTGGGTGTCCCATCCAGATCAATCATTGCCTGATCAATTGCTGCTTGTTGAGAAACATCATAACCAATAATTCCTTCGGCAATAATATCATTCACATTTTTTACTGCTTTCAAAACACCTTTGCCTCCATATTTCTTTTTATCATTATCACGTAATTCAACTGCTTCGTGAATGCCGGTGCTTGCACCGCTTGGCACTGCTGCACGACCGAGTGCACCATCGTCTGTTATTACATCTACCTCAACAGTAGGGTTACCGCGACTGTCTAAAATTTGTCTGGCATGTACTTCAATAATGTAACTCATGATTGCTTGTTTTTAATGAATAGATTGAATATATAAGAATAATTTTTTCATTGAATACATCTGCTGCAAAATTAATGCAGGTTGGTTTTTAACAAGATGACGATTATCATTGTTTGGAAGTTAGTTCTCGGAACACATCTTCCAGACTTTGTATTTCGGTTTGCAAAGAAACGATATTCAGGTTGTGTTGCAAAGAAAGCTCCAAGACTTGTTTACGAACCAACTCAGGATTTGTGTTTTGAATACTGAATCTGAATGCTTGTATCTCTCTTACATTTTGCACGGAATCCAATGACTGTAACCATTTTGGCTCAATTGCAGCATCAAATTGTACTGTCACGATCTGTGATTGTTTGTTAGCGTTTTGCAGATGGGCAACCGTATCATCTGCCACGATCTTCCCTTTATTGATGATGATCACTCTGTTGCAAACAGCCTGCACTTCCTGCAAAATATGAGATGAAAATAAAACAGTTTTATGCTGACCCTGATTTTGAATTACGTTTCTTATCTCAATAATTTGATTGGGGTCCAATCCACTTGTTGGCTCATCCAAAATTAAAACTTCTGGATCATGAATTAATGCTGCCGCCAATCCAACTCGTTGTTTATATCCTTTTGATAATTGTGCTATTTTTTTCTTTTGCTCGATCTGCATTCCGGTTAATTCGATCACTTTTGCGATTGCCGAATCACGATTAACAATAGAATGAACTCCTGCTACGAATTGCAAGTATTCCTTCACATACATATCGGAATACAAAGGGTTTGATTCGGGGAGATAAC
>CAIVCF010000175.1 GCA_903904335.1 uncultured Chitinophagaceae bacterium
ATGCAGGAGATGTTTCAGCTAAAAGATGGAAATACGTTTTATCTGTGAACCAAATATTGTTCGAAACTTTCTGATCTTTTTTCGAATGGAAAAATAATCGGTTCACCGCCTTCAATATTGATATAAAAATTATAAGCGCCGTCCTGCATGTGTGCTACGCGCAACTGTACCACCTGACCTTTAAAACTTCCTTTGCGAATAATGGTATTATTATTTTTATAACTGATGGTATACTGCAATGTCAGTTCCTGCAGTGCAGGATTTGTGACCTGAACAAGCATGTAATCGTAAACTACATCTGCAATAAGAATGTCATTTATCAATGCGGGGGGCATAGAATGATCATTGGTGAGCAAGTAAAATATACATCTTTTCCGAAAAAAAGAATTTTATTCGGTAAATTTTAAACAATTAATCAATATATAATCTATTGCTCATATCCTGTAACAGACAGCATTAATGTTCATTCCGGCACCTACTGAAGCAAATAGAACCACATCGCCGGGGTGGATGGATTGGTGTTCTATTTCACCTCTTTTCACCATATCGAACAATGTAGGTATTGTTGCAACTGAACTATTACCGAGATGATGTATGCTCATCGGCATGATATATTCGGGCAATTCATGGATACCGTAGAGTTCATACATTTTTTTAATAATGCCCTCATCCATCTTTTCATTCGCCTGATGCAGGAAAACTTTTTTCAGTTGATGAATATCAACATCACTCTTATCCAGACAGTCTTTCATGGCAGCAGGAACATGTTTAATGGCATATTCATATACTTTTCTGCCTTTCATTTTAATATAACGAACAGCAGGATCTGCATCCGGCAAATTTGATTTGCCCATGAATAAATAACCCACTTCATCACCGCAATGAGATTGAACACTTGCAGACAGGATACCGCTTTCCGTATTTTCCCTTGCCTCTGCAATGCAAGCCCCCGCACCATCAGAGAAGATCATGCTGTCCCTGTCGTATATGTCAATCACTCTTGATAAAGTCTCTGCACCGATGATCAAACATTTTTTGGCAAGTCCTGATTTGATATATGAATCAGCCTGTATCAATCCCTGCAACCAACCGGGACAGCCGAATAAAATATCATAGGCCACACAATTCGGATTTTTAATTCCCAAAGCTTTTTTCACTCTTGCTGCCAATGCAGGCATGGCATCTGTTTGAATGGTCTGATCCAATACATTACCGAAATTATGTGCGAAGATCACCTGATCCAATGTTTCAGGGTCAATACCCGCATCTGCAATGGCACGCTGGGAAGCGATCACAGCAAGGTCTGAGGTATTAATGTTTCTGGGTGCATAACGCCGTTGTTCAATGCCTGTTATCTGTTTGAATTTAGCTGCAATGATTTCAGAAGGTAATTCAATCTTTACATTATTTTCTCCGTAAAATTCGTGCGAGGCAAAATCTTTATTGCTCTTCATTTCTTCCGGAATATAACTGCCTATTCCCGTGATAACTGTCTTAACTCCACTCATTATTCTTGAGTTTTAATTTTTCATATAAGCGTAGCGATAAAAGTACGTCGTTGTGCATCAATGAACAAAAATCCTTCATTTCTTTTATTGATAAAACTATCTTTGAAAAAAAAATATGTCACTTCTTCTCGGCAGAAATACATTCGGCGATATTTCAAACAAAGGCAATCTCTTATCAAAAGAGGAAGCATTTCAATTATTTCATGAATGGGTATTGAACCCTAAACTTCAGTTGCACATGAAGCAGGTTGCGCATTTGATGAAATGTTGGGCATCTGAAAAAGAAAATCTATCAAGTGATGATGAATGGAAGTGGGAAATGACCGGTTTACTGCATGATGCCGATTGGGATCAGTGGCCTGACCTTCACTGCAAAAAAATAATCGAAGAATTAGAGATCAGAAATATTGATCCTGAAGTGATGCATGCCATCGCATCACATGGTCCTGTTCATTTTGGTGTGGAGCCTGAAACAAAGATGGATCAAATGTTGTACGCATTTGATGAATTATCCGGATTAATACATGCCTATTCATTGATGCGACCTGAAGGCTATACCGGAATGGAATTAAAAGGTGTAAAGAAAAGATTAAAAGAAAAGTCTTTCGCAGCCAATGTCTCAAGAGAAGATATTCAGGATGCCTGCAATAGGGCACAAATAGGTTTGGATGAATTGATCGAATTCATTATTGCCAAACAGCCATCTGTCAGTTGATCTAAGTAACATTCTTGATGATCGCATCGAAAGATGTTAATCCAATTAACTTTTCGGAAATAAATCCTTCTGCGTATTCCACACCGATCCTTTTACCGAGCATCATGGCTCTTGCTTTCACTGTTTCTAAGAATTGAGGTGATGAAATATAAGTTTGAGGTTCGTTCAGATCAGGATTGTGAAATTGAGTGGCATAACAAAGTACAGCTTCCATTTTCTTTGCCATTTGTGCAGAAATATCGATCGCAAAAGAAGGTTGCATAAACCTATCTTGGATATAATGGAATACATACGATGGTCGCCATGGATCCTGATGTTTGCCGTCCGAATCTGATCTTATTTTACGCAATCCTGCAAGGAAAGCCGCATCAGCAACCAGTTTGGAGCTTCTGCCATGATCGGGATGACGATCATCCGGTGCATTGCAGAATATGATGTCGGGCTGATATTTTCTCAGCACTTCTATCACTTTTCTTTTATTGGCTTCGTCATTCTGAAAAAAGCCATCGGCCATTCCCAAATTATCTCTAACAGAAACACCTAATAATTTTGCAGCTTTGGCTGATTCGATCACACGGGTTTCTGCATTACCGCGTGTGCCCAATTCGCCTCTTGTCAAATCAATGATGCCTACTTTTTTTCCTTCTGCAACAGAAGCCAGAATAGTGCCTGCACAACCTAACTCCACATCATCGGGATGCACACCGAAAGCCAGAATATCTAATTTCATATTTTTTATTTAGCAATCACAAATTAATACATCAACAACAAAAAACCCAACCGCAGTGGTTGGGTTTAGGATATGATGTAAGAAAAATTATACTTTTTCTTTTTTAGCGTAACGTTTGTTGAATTTATCGATACGACCTGCAGTATCAACCAACATATTTTTACCGGTGTAAAAAGGATGCGATGTGTTGGAAATTTCCAATTTAATTAATGGATATTCATTGCCATCTTCCCATTTAACTGTTTCTTTTGTAGCTGCGGTTGAGCGACTTAAAAACTGATAACCGTTACTCATGTCTTTGAAAACAACGAAACGGTAATTTTCAGGATGGATACCTTGCTTCATATTTTTTGATTTTAGGTTGTACGGATTTTGCCGTACGATTATTAATAATTTTTGGAGGGCAAAGGTAAGATTTGGGAGCTTTACAGCCAAATGAAATTGGTTTTAAGCCCAAATCCGGCCCTGACTTAACTTTTCATGTTCTCATATTGCAAAGGAAGTCCAAAATTCCCCGTCCTGCAAAGGGCGATCACTTCCTGCAGATCATCTAATTTTTTACCCGTAACACGGATAATATTATCCATGATCGCAGGCTGCACTTTCAATCCGGCATCTTTAATAGCTTTTACGATCTTCTTGGCATCTTCCTGTTTCAATCCGTTTTTTACAGAGATTTCTTTTTTCACTACTTTACCGCTCGGATAAGCGTCTTTTGTAAAATCGAAAGAACTGGCATCAATTCCCTGCTTCATGGAACGGCTGATGATCACATCGATCACCTGTTTCATTTTCATATCACTCTCCACTTCTACCGAAACGATATAATCTTTCTTGTTCAGCTCGATCTTCACCAAAGAATCTTTGAAATCGAATCTGTTCTGTATTTCTTTCTTAACGGTATTGATCGCATTATCCAAAGTTTGCAGGTCAACTTTGCTGGCAATATCAAATGATGGCATATAAAAAATTTTTACAAAGATAAGAACCTGTTTGAGTTGTTTGTTTAGAATAAGAGATATCAAATAAATAACTCAAACAGCTTCAACTATGTAATGAGTTTATTACATTCACCATTCAAAAAACAATTTACATGAGCCAAAATATTCATCGCAGGGAATTTATCAGAAATTCCGGACTTGCCGGATTATCTGTCGGGCTATCTATCAACCATCTGAGTTCATTTGTTCCTATTCAAAAAAGCAAAGTTCGTATCGGTTTTATCGGTGTGGGTTTGCGCGGACAAGAACATGTTCGATTGATGGCCGACAGAGATGATGTAGAAATTATTGCCATGGCCGATCCGGATAAACAAATGATGGCCGATTCACAACAAATCATTGCTAAAGCAGGAAAAAAAGCGCCGGTTGAATTTGGCAATGGCAATACTGATTATAAAAATCTATTGAAACGGGATGATATTGATGCCGTCATCATTGCAACACCCTGGGAATGGCATATCATTCAAGCCATTGATGCCCTGCATGCAGGAAAGATTCCGGGCGTTGAAGTATGCGGGGCCATTAAATTACAGGACTGCTGGGATATTGTGAATGCGAGCGAAAAAACAAAACTACCTGCAATGGTCTTGGAAAATGTTTGTTATCGCAGAGATGTAATGGCAGTATTGAATATGGTTCGGCAGGGAATGTTCGGCGAATTGTTGCATTTGCAGGGGGGCTATGAACATGACCTGCGCGGTGTTAAATTCAACGATGGCATCACTCCTTATAACTCGGGTGTTGAATTTGGTGCAAAAGGTTTCAGCGAAGCAAAATGGAGAACGCAACATTCTGTTGACAGAAACGGTGAATTGTATCCAACACATGGCTTAGGACCCGTAGCAACGATGATCGATATGAACAGAGGAAATCTTTTGACAAAATTGTCATCGGTTGCAACAAAATCAAGAGGGTTGCATAAATATATTGTAGATCATCCAAAAGGTGGTCCAGATCATCCCAACGCAAAAGTGAATTTTAAATTAGGGGATATTGTGACCACTCAAATTCAAACTGCAAACGGGGAAACAATTGTTTTAACGCATGATACAAATTCTCCGCGACCTTATAATTTGGGATTTCGTGTGCAAGGCACAAATGGCATTTGGCAGGATAATCATGCTGGCGAATTCAATGCAGGTCTGATATATTTTGAAGGAAAAAGCAAACCGCATACCTGGGAAAATACGGAAGCCTACCTGAAACAATACGATCATCCGCTTTGGAAAAAATATGAAAAGAATGCAGAAGGCGCAGGGCATGGCGGCATGGACTGGTTTGTTGATAATGCTTTTATTGAATGCATCAAACGCAATGCAGATTTTCCTTTGGATGTATATGATCTCGCAACATTGTATTCCATCACCCCATTGTCTGAAAAATCAATAGCAGAAGGCGGTTCATTACAAATGATCCCTGACTTTACTAACGGGAAATGGCAGAACAGAAAACCAAATTTTTGTTTAGGACAAAATGATTATTAAAAAAATATGTTAACAGATACTTTAAGACAGATATTCAAACGTGACCTTCAAAAATTGAAGATAGAAATTGAAGCATATAAAGATGAAAGCAATTTGTGGGCTATTGACAGATCCGTTACCAATTCAGCAGGCAATTTGTGTTTGCATTTGATAGGAAATCTAAACCATTTTATCGGTGCGGAATTTGGCAAGACCGGTTTTGTGAGAGATCGTCCACTTGAATTTTCTGATAAGGATGTTCCGAGAGAAATATTGATACAAAAAATTAATGAAACGATCGATGTTGTTGATCTTTCGCTCGGAAAAATACCGGAAGAAAAATTGCAAGAGGAATATCCGATCATTGTATTTACAGAACCCATGAGCAATGAATATTTTTTGATTCATTTAGCTGCTCATCTTTCGTATCACTTAGGGCAGATCAATTATCATCGCAGGTTATTGGATTGCTGATTGATATTCCTGTAACAACTTGATCTGGTTTCTTGCACGTACTAAATTATGTGTTGGATATTTGCAACCGTAATACATATCATTGTTGATATAGTCAGCCAGAAAACGAATGGCCTGCATATAGATCAACACTTCACCGGAAAGAAAGAAATTATCTTTCTCATAAGGACTTAGCTCATCTCCCATTCCTTTCAAATACCCATCCTGTATGGATTTCAGGAATTCTTTGCGGACAATTACTTTGGATAAGTCTGCTTCTTCTTCAGACACAGGACAAATATAAGTGCGCATCATATCGCCTAAATCGCTTAAAAAATATCCGGGCATGATGGTATCCAGATCGATCACACACAAGCCTTTATTCTTTTCATCAAATAACACGTTGGATATTTTTGTATCATGATGCGTTACTCTTTGTTTTGCTCCAGCATGGTGAATGAATTTTTCAAATTTTTCAACAATATTTTTTTGTGACAGAATGAATGCAATATCATTTTCGGTCTCAACAATTCTTTCGGCATTTCCATCCAAAATAGCAGCTTCAAATTGCTGATAACGCAAGGAAAGATTGTGGAAATCAGGTAATGTAATTTTTAATGTATTTGCATCCAAACCATTCAGCAATGCAGTAAACTTTCCAAATTGAAATGCCGCTTCATAGGCCTGGTCAGGAGTTTGTACAACATCAATAGTAAAGGAATTTTTTATAAAATTGAAACTGCGGTAATGTCCGTCTTCAACAATGCAGAGCGTTTCAGCATTTTTATTTTCAATGGGTGCCGTGAATAAATACTCAGGATGATGTGTTTTGAAATAATTCGAGAGTAATTTCAAATTATCATCAATAAAATCGGCTCTCTTAAAAATATTGGTATTGATCTTTTGCAAAATGAATTCCTGTGAATCACTATTCACTTTCCATGTATTATTGATCAATCCCGAATGAATGCTTGAATAAGCGGCATTCTTCCAACCATAAAAATGGCATATCGATTTAAAAATATTTTCATTCATACCGCCAAAGTACAAACAATATCTTCTCCGTATCTTTCAAAAAAAATAAATCATGCTATCCTACGATACTTTAACTGAAGCTTTAACTGACCTGAAGAAAAGGGGCTTCACAACAGACTTTAATATCTCCTTTGAGCATATCAAATGCAGCGATACCGGGAAACAATTATACCCGCAAGACTTTGAGATCGTGGAACATTACCGGTTTGAAGGTAATACTGATCCGGGCGATGAGAGTGTCGTATATGCTATTCACTCAATAGACGGAAGCATGAAAGGGACATTGGTCAGCGCATACGGAATGTATAGTGAAGCCATGAGTGAAGACATGATCAAAAAATTAGCAGTACATGAATAAAAATTAACCAATGCAAAGAAGAAAATTTATCAGTTTAGGTTCTCTCGGTTTATCTGCATTTACCTTTTCATCCTTCAAATCACCTAAAGCTATTCGCAAACCGATCGTTATTTCAACATGGGATGCCGGTATCGAAGCCAATAAAGCAGCATGGAAGATATTGAATAATGGCGGACCTGCATTAGATGCTGTTGAACAAGGTGTAATGGTTACGGAATCCTCTCAAAACTGTTGTGTTGGATTGGGTGCAAACCCTGACAGGGATGGATTTGTAACATTAGACGCCAGCATCATGGATCACCAGTTTAATTGTGGTTCTGTTGCATTTTTAGAAAGGATCAAACATCCTATTTCTGTTGCCAGAAGAGTGATGGAAAAAACGCCGCATGTTATGTTGGTTGGCGAAGGTGCACAACAATTTGCAGTGGCAGAAGGTTTCCCATTGGAAAGTGAACAATTAAGTGATGATGCAAAGAGAGCTTATGAAAACTGGTTGAAAAAAAGTGAATACAAACCCGTGATCAATATTGAACGTACAAAAGGGAATCATTCATTCGCCCCGTCTAAATTAGAAAGCGGAGAATGGAATCATGATACCATCGGCATGGTTGCATTGGATGCCCATGGAAATCTAAGCGGCAGTTGTACCACCAGCGGACAAGGTTTTAAAATGCGTGGAAGAGTGGGCGACTCCCCCATTATAGGTGCAGGACTATTCGTTGACAATGAAGTGGGCGCTGCGACTGCAACAGGTCAAGGCGAAGATGTGATACGAATCAGCGGATCGCATCTCGTTGTTGAATTCATGCGGCAAGGTTTGCACCCGGAAGCAGCTTGCAAAAAAGCTGTTGAACGGATCATCAAAGCAAAAGGAATTGAAAAAAGCAAAGAGATACAGGTTGGATTTATTGCTATCAATAAACAAGGAGAATATGGCGGTTACTGCATCCAGAAAGGATTCAACTTTGCAGTTTGCTATGCTGATGATCAAAATTTTTTAGAGGACGGAAAATTTATTTTATAATATCACTATTACATGGAAAATATTTTAGAGATAGCCGTTTTCAATATTCAATCCGCTTTGATCGCCGCAAATGGAGGTGCAGACAGAATTGAATTATGCGAGAATTATGCAAACGGCGGCACTACGCCATCGTATGGAATTTTAAAAATAGTAAGAGAAAAAATTTCTGTCCCAGTGTTTGTGATGATCTGCCCACGAGCGGGTGATTTTTTATACAGCGATGATGAATTTGAAGTGATCAAAAAAGATATTTTGATCTGCAAAAAACTTGGATTTGACGGCATTGTTTGCGGCATCTTAAATATTGACGGCACCATTGATCAAAAAAGAAC
>CAIVCF010000176.1 GCA_903904335.1 uncultured Chitinophagaceae bacterium
ACCTGCAATAATTACTTTTAATCCGCGCTCTTTTGCTTTGCCTGCATATTCCACCATGCGCATAGGAGTGCGGTGTGCTGAAACGATCGTTAATTCGAATGCAATATTGAATTGCTTTAAAATATCAGCAGCAGCCTGCATTACAGGAAGGTCACTGTCGCTGCCCATGATGATGCTGACTAAAGGATGGATGCTTTTCATACAATGATTATGAATGCAAGATAGTTGAAATTTATTTTTTGCAGGCATCCTATGCAACACAGCCTCATTGCGGGAAAATAAATTTCACGCAATGAGGCAATGGTGCTGAGAAAACAATATTGATATTATTGATTAATATCTTTACCCTCTTTCAATAAGGCAATGGATCTTTCAACATTTGATTTATTGATTCCATCAGCTAAAGGCAAAGCTTTTTCTGCAAACTCCAAAGCTTTTTTATAATCACCAACGCCTGAATATCCCCTTGCCAATCCAAACAATGTTGTGAATTGATTGGGGTTCTTATCAAAATTTGTTTGAAAGACCTGCAATGCTTCTTTGGTTTTCTTTAGTTGTAATAAGAATCTCGCATATTGGTGTATTTCAAGCATGCTGCCTAATGGCACTGCTTGCTGCATAATTGCTCTTGCTTCATCCATTCTTCCGAGTTTACCCAATACAGCAGCCTTTGTTGAAAGTGTTGTAAAATTTTTGTTTCCCAAGACATTCGGATTGGTGGCAGTATCAGCCCACAATAATGCTTCTTCCAGATTCGTGTTATGATCCGCACACCATTGTGCTGCTGTTTGCCAGCCTAACCAGAAGAATCCCATGTCTGTTCTTAATTCTTTGCGGAAAGACTCTACCTGTGTTTTGTTGAGATCCACTTCCACTTTAAAAGGAAAACATAATTTTTCCCAGATCAAATTCACTGTTGCAGCATTAGCGGTTTGATTGGTGAATTCATATTTCAACCACTCCACACTTTTATCTGTTGCAACAGGTTTTATTTTTACACGCAATGCATCCTCTTTATCATCATAATAGAAAGTTCCCCAGTTGGTATTGTTTTTAGAGAAGATCAATATGCTTTCATTGGGATCATAAGCAATATAGAATCCGTACTTGCCGGCTTTTAATTCTTTTCCTTCAATTGTCACATCATTTGAAAATTCAATCGTCGTACTTTCATTGGCACCTGCACGCCAGGGTGCTGCTTTGCTGCTGCCAAAGCCCTGATCCGAAAATCCAATAGGAACTAATTGCCCCCAAATTTTTCCTTCTCTTCCTTTTACTGCAGGTCTGTCGTAATGAATCGTAACATCAGTGATGCCGATACGTTCACTTACAGCAGCTTTTTTATTTCCGCCGCTGGGTGGTGTTGTTAATGGCCTTTGTGCAAGTGATGCAATGCTGATTACAACAGCAATGGCAAAGAATATTTTTTTCATGATGGTTGATTTGAAAAGTAAAGTAATCAACTGCAAATAAAGAATGCAATGATTTGTGATGAATGAGATGAATGTTATATGAACGGAAATGAAACTGCTTTTTACAATAGAGTTCCCTGCATGATCACATAGGCTATGCTGAAATAAATGATCAATCCGGTTACATCCACTAATGTTGCAACGAATGGCGCAGACGATGCAGCGGGATCGGCGCCTAATCTTTTTAAGATCATCGGTAACATGGATCCGGCAATAGTTCCCCACAAGACAATTCCAATCAATGAAAAAAAGATAGTGATTGCAACCAATAACCAGTGAACACCATAATGCGCCCAATGCAATTGCTGCCATAAAGCGATACGGATAAAACCAACGGCACCGAGAATGATCCCTAACGTGACTCCGGAATAAATTTCTTTGCGTATTACATAGAACCAATCCTTGAATTTTACTTCACCCAATGCCATGGCACGAATGATGATGGATGATGCCTGCGAACCTGAATTACCTCCGCTTGATATAATTAGCGGAATGAATAATGCCAATACAACAGCTTTGCTTATTTCACCCTCAAAATGCCCCATGGCACTTGCAGTAAGCATTTCTCCTAAAAATAAAATGATGAGCCAGCCGGCTCTTTTTTTAATTAAATTGATAAAAGAGATCTGCGTGTAAGGTTCATCCAATGCTTCCGATCCACCCATTTTCTGAATATCTTCAGTAGTGCTTTCTTCCGCCAAACGTAACACGTCATCTATCGTTACAATTCCCAACAAAACATTTTTATCATCAGTTACCGGTAAGGCGAAACGATTGTTCTTTTTAAATACTTCGATACTGTCTTTTTCTTTATCGGTCACTAATAATGATAAATATCTTCCGTCCATCACTTCACTTACCAATTTATCATGATCTACAAATAAGAATTCACGTATACGGATATCATCTATCAATACACCATCATCATCTACTACATAGATCACATTTACCGTTTCTGAATTTTGTCCGTGGAATTTGATATAATCAAATACTTCTTTCACGGTCCATTCTTTTTTCACAGCTACATAATGAGGCGTCATCAAACGGCCCACACTTTTTTCGGGATAGCCTAATAAAGTGAGTGTATCGTTTCTTTCTTTTTCGTTCAATAATTTAAGAAGTTCAGTCACCACCAGTCCCGACAATTCTTCAAAGAAAGTGGTACGGTCATCATCAGGCATCCTATTCAAAAGCCTTGCCGCATGTTGATGATTGATATGCTTCATGATATTGCGCTTTGCTCTTATCGGCAATACTTTTAAGCATTTGATGGCATAATAATCATTTAATATCTCAAATAATTCAATCTGTTCTGCATCTGATAGTTCATTTACGATATTCACTAATTCGGTAAAACGAACATATTTCAATGAACGTCTTAATCTTTTTTCATCATGTTGTTGGGCACATTCACGAATTACGTTGAAATGTTTTTTGTTCATGGGCAATCTTTTTCAATAATAATTATTGTAATTGTCTTTTGTATAACTGTATCGTATTTTCAAAACCCAGATAAATGGCATCGCAAACCAATGCATGTCCGATACTTACTTCATCTAACCAGGGAATATTTTTCGAGAGGAATTGTAAGTTTTGAAGATCGAGATCATGGCCGGCATTCAATCCGATACCAAGCTCTTTTGCTTTGATCGCTGCTTCAACATATTGTTCTATGGACTGTTGACGGTTGACAGTTGACGACAATGCAAATGCTTTTGCATAACCTTCGGTATATAATTCAATTCGATCTGTTCCCGTTTGAGCAGCAGCTTCTACCATTTCAATAATCGGATCAACAAATAAAGAAACGCGAATGCCTGCATTTTTAAAAACAGCAACAATGTTAATGAGATAATCTTTGTGTTGCACTGTATTCCATCCATGATCGCTCGTCAATTGTCCTAATGCATCAGGTACCAATGTGACCTGATCCGGTTTTGTTTCCAAGACAAGATCAATGAATTTTTGTTCAGTACAATTTCCTTCAATATTAAATTCGGTAGTGATGATCTTTTTGATGGCACGAACATCATTATAGCGGATATGTCTTTCATCAGGGCGTGGATGAACAGTGATGCCGTCAGCTCCGAATCGTTGTGCATCAACTGCTGTTTTTATGAGATCAGGATTATTACTACCTCTTGCATTACGCAGTGTTGCAAATTTGTTGATGTTCACACTTAATTTCGTCATGCAACAAATGTAATATGATTTAAAGATTTTTTGTACAGCAGAATAATTCACTCATCTGCAGCCATGCAGATTAAAGCTGCTGCAAAAAACAAAACCTGCTGCTTTTACAAGACAACAGGTTTATGGATTTTTCATTGATAAGTTTATTGCCACACAGCTAAAATGATACTTGCGATGGAAGTGCCTACCACCTGATAGCCTGCATCAATCAAATAAACTGATAATGGTTTTTTAGTGTAATTATATCCCAGGCTTATGGCTGCTGTATTAAATACGATGCCTGTAAATAATGCAAGCTTCAATCCACCCATCCATCCGTTGGTGTGTAATGCCTGCTGCAAAACTGCAATTCCAAAAACATTAATCAGCATGAACACAAAGCCCATTATCATAAAAGTTGCCATGCCTTTTTTGGCGTCTTCCGCATTTACATCAATTCGATGCCCTTTTACCCATGCCGGAGCAAATAATATTTTACTATACCATAAAGCACCCAGCATAAAATAAACAACATTAGCTACTACAATATGTAACC
The DNA here is from genome assembly GCA_903904335.1 of uncultured Chitinophagaceae bacterium. Classification (GTDB taxonomy): domain Bacteria; phylum Bacteroidota; class Bacteroidia; order Chitinophagales; family Chitinophagaceae; genus CAIQDX01. Next base: position 4,201 of record CAIVCF010000176.1, read on the forward strand.
AATTTAATGAGGACAAGATTTGACTGAACATAAGCAATTGTTTTGGTTGATGAAAGTTCTAAGATAAAAACTATATTCCACTTTTGCAATAGCAATACAAGTCTTATTTATCTTCGCAGTAAACTCTTCGCTTAAAAAGTTGTTATCAAAATAATGGCATATACCTCATTAGAAGATTGTTTAGATGACTTAGAAAAGAATGGACAGCTTATTCGCATTACAGAAGAAGTGGATCCTTATCTGGAAATGGCTTCCATTCATTTACGTGTGCATGAAGCAGGCGGACCGGCATTGTTATTTGAACATGTAAAAGGAACGAAATTCAGGGCAGCATCCAATATTTTCGGAACGATCGAAAGAAGTAAATTCTTATTCAGAGATACTTTTGATTTGGTGAAACAAATCATTGAGTTAAGGAATGATCCGATTAAAGCTATCAAACATCCTTTTAAAAATATACAGGCAGGATTAGCTGCTTGGAAATCATTGCCCAAAAAAGATCCATCCTCCAAACCGATACTCTTTGAGGAAATACGTATTGCTGATCTTCCATTGATACATCACTGGTCGAAAGATGGTGGCGCTTTTATTACACTTCCACAAGTTTATACAGAAGACATTGATGCGCCGGGGATCATGAAATCCAACCTGGGCATGTATCGTGTGCAATTGAATGGTAACGATTATGAGTTGAACAAAGAAGTAGGATTGCATTATCAGTTGCACAGGGGAATCGGTATCCATCAAACAAAAGCCAATCAAAAAAATCAACCTTTAAAAGTCAGTTGCTTTATAGGCGGTCCGCCTGCACATTCATTGGCAGCAGTCATGCCACTACCGGAAGGAGTAAGTGAAATTAATTTTGCAGGATTGATAGGAGGCAGGCGTTTCAATTATTTTTATCAAGATGGCTTTTGTATCAGTGCTGATGCTGATTTTGTGATCACAGGAGAAATTTTTCCGGATGAAAATAAACCCGAAGGGCCTTTTGGTGACCACCTCGGTTATTATTCTTTGCAGCATTCTTTTCCAGTGATGAAAGTGCATAAAGTATATGCAAAGAAAAATGCGATATGGCCGTTTACAGTTGTTGGGAGACCCCCGCAGGAAGATACCAGCTTTGGTGATCTGATCCATCAATTGACCGGCAAAGCGATACCTCAAGAGATTCCGGGATTAAAAGAAATACATGCTGTTGATGCAGCCGGTGTGCATCCTTTATTATTGGCAATAGGCAGTGAACGTTACACACCTTATGCACCAACAAAACATCCCGCAGAACTATTAACTATTGCCAATCATATTTTGGGAACAGGGCAATTAAGTCTGGCTAAATTTTTATTCATTACTGCAGATGATAATAGACAATTAAATACGCATCATGTCAGCGAGTTTTTGCAATATGTTTTGGAAAGGATTGATCTCACACGTGATATTCACTTTTATACCAACACGACCATCGACACATTGGATTACTCCGGCACAGGATTAAATACAGGAAGCAAAGTTGTGTTCGCTGCTTATGGTGAACAAAAAAGGGAACTGTGCAAAGAAGTTCCGCAGTCATTAAAAGAATTAAATGGGTTTTTGAATGCACAGCTTGCAATGCCCGGTGTGATCGCATTGCAGACAAATCAGTTTTCAAATTATGATGCCTCGAAAAAAGAACTCAGCTCATTAAATGAACAACTGTCATCTGTCATCTCAAATCTGTCATCTGTTCTGATGATCGTTCTTTGCGATGATGCATCATTCACTGCAGCCAATATCCGCAATTTTGTATGGGTTACATTCACACGTTGTAATCCCTCGCATGATATTCATGGTATTGATGAATTTATTACAAATAAACATTGGGGATGTAAAGGCCCATTAGTAATTGATGCCAGAATAAAACCGCATCATGCGCCACCCCTTGAATTGGATCCTTCAGTTGAGAAAAAGGTCGACAGGCTTTTTGAAAAAGGTGGAAGTTTGTATCAAATGAGGGATCTTTAAAATTATAAAACAGCAAAAAATGCTTTTTTGGGTTTTTTATCTCAAATTATCAACAAAAACAATACTGTAAGCAGCTTTTTCGATGTACAAATAATCTATCATGATAATGTAGGAAAATTGCCTTAATTTCTATACTTTTACCACAATTTTAGTTTAATGAGGTTTGCGCGTACAGTATATATTTTATTTTTATCAATCCTGTTCAGTTCTTCTGTCTATGCACAAGACATAAGAGTTACTGTTGGAACAGGTGTGAGTTCATAAATGGGTGATTTGATCACCAGTAATATACCTGTTTTTCAACAAGTCTCCGGTAATTTCAGTTTAGGGGCTACTTATGATATACAGCAACAGCTACGTGCAAGGCTAAATGTTTCTTTATTAGGTTTAAAGGCTGATGATCAGAGGTCACCTAAAGAAGTTTTCAAAGAACGGAACCTGAATTTTAAAAGTTCAGTTTGGGAAATTGCTTTAATGGGTGAATATGACCTTGTTGACAGAGAGTCTTTCAATATTGTGCCTTACGTGTTTGGTGGTATTGGTGTTTATCATTTTAATCCTTATACTTACGATAGCATTGCCGGTAAAGTATTTTTGCATGATGTAGGAACAGAGGGTCAATATTTAAACTTGCCGGGTTATCCCAAGCCTTACAGCAGAACACAAATAAACATTCCTTTAGGATTTGGTGTGCGATATGAAGTTTCAGAATCACTGTCAATCGGACTTGAATTTAATTACAGGATTTTATTTACTGATTATTTGGATGATGTGAGTACCAAATATGTCAACCCTTCTTTATTTTATGCTTCGCCTTACTATACAGCCAATAATAATTATTATGCAGACCTTGCTTCCAGATTAGGTTATAGAGCTACAGATCCTAAATATAATATTGGTATGCCAAGAGGTAATCCTAATAAGAAAGATGCTTTTTATACATTCCAGATTACTGCTACTTTTAAATTAGACGGTTTATCATTCGGAGGCAGTCCTTTTGGTGGCAGCGGGTACAACAGCAGCAGACATTATACTTATTAATTTCAATTCATTCATACCAACAAAAAGAGAGTATATTTTTATTATACTCTCTTTTTTTATCAGGTAATTACAATTAGGTGTTAGAACCTTTCTAATTTAGAAAAGAAGAAATCACCTTCAATGATTGCGTTCTCATCACTGTCGCTTCCATGTACGGCATTCTCACCAACAGAGGAAGCAAATTTTTTTCGGATAGTTCCTTCTTCTGCCTGTGCAGGATTGGTCGCGCCTATTAATTTTCTGAAATCTGAAACTGCATTGTCTTTTTCAAGAATCGCTGCAATGATAGGAGCACTGCTCATAAATTCTACCAATTCACCGTAAAAAGGTCTTTCTTTATGAATGGCATAAAATTCAGCGGCTTGTTCTGTTGTTAATTTTGTCCATTTTAAAGCCTTAATGCTGAAACCGGATTTAATGATTTGATCTAAAATAGCACCTGTATAACCTTTAGAAGTGGCATCAGGTTTAATCATCGTAAAAGTTCTGTTACTCATAATTACATTTTTCAATTTCGCTGCAAAATTAATGTATTTGACATTCTTTTTTTGTATTTGAATGTTACACATTTGCAAACTATTCTTATCTAAAATCAAAAACAATACATTCGGAAAGCTAATTCCTCTATTTTTGCCGCCATTGTATGAAACCTATCACCGAATTTTATCCTCATTTAACTGAAACAAAAAAAGTTGTTATTACAACTCATCAAAAGCCCGATGGCGATGCGATGGGTTCTTCTTTAGCTCTATTTCATTTTTTAAAGAGCTTAGGACATCAGGTAACTGTTATCTCACCCACCAATTGGGCTGATTTTTTAGACTGGATGCCGGGTGCTGATCAGGTTATTGACTATGAAATGAGCAGAGATAAAGCCAAGAAAATAATCAACGAAGCAGGTATATTATTTTGTTTGGATTTTAATATACTTCACCGCACCAAAAATCTTGAAAAACCTTTGGAAGAAGCTGATTGTATCAAAATATTGATCGATCATCATCAGCAACCGCAGGAGGAAGCATTTGATTACGGTATCAGTGATGTTGACAAAAGTTCTACCTGCGAAATGGTGTACGATTTTATTGTTCAATCAGGTCATTCAGACAAGTTGAATACAGATATGGCGACCTGTTTATATACCGGTGTGATGACCGATACAGGTTCTTTTCGTTTTCCTTCCACCAAACCATCGGTCCACCGAATGATTGCACATTTAAAGGAAATAGGATTCGAGCATACTATCATTCATGAAAATATTTATGATAATTTTTTGGAGAATAGATTGCGTTTCATTGGAAATGCCCTGTTAAACCGAATGGATGTTTTGTACGAATACAATACGGCATTAATGTATATTCCAAAATCAGATATTCTGAAATACGATATTAAAACCGGTGATACCGAAGGATTGGTCAATTATTTGCTCACAATTCAGGGAATTAAGTTCGGAGCCATAGTTATTGACAGGGATGAGGAAAGAAAATGGAGTTTTCGTAGTAAAGGTAACTTCGATGTTAATACATTTGCACGCCTTCATTTTGAAGGCGGGGGTCATTTTCATGCAGCCGGGGGCAGAAGCAGTGATTCTTTAGATCAAACAGTTAAAAAATTTTATCAGGTAATAAAACAATACGAAAATCAACTTCAATAATTAAAAAATGAAAATCATCACATCCATTGTAGCTGCTTCCATTTTGTTAGCAAGCTGCAGCCAGTACGAGAAAACAAAGTCAGGACTTACTTATAAGATCACCCCTGGTGGCGGTAAGGAAAAACTGAAACAAGGTCAGTTTGTAAAAATGAATATCAGGTTTTCAATCGGAACGAAAGATTC
>CAIVCF010000177.1 GCA_903904335.1 uncultured Chitinophagaceae bacterium
AGAACAATCAAATGCCTGGATGGATGCATTTAAAGGAATTATCATCCGATACGAAAAACTGACAAGAAACTGGTGGAGTATGCTCTGGTTGTGTATTACATCTATTTTTATCAGAAAATTAAAAGTTTAAACAAGTTCAATTAGAAAATGGTCTGTGCAATAGAACATCACAGACCATTTAGTTTTTCATAGAAATTAATTTTGTGTTATCCGGGTAATACAACTGAATCGATCACATGTATCACGCCGTTACTTTGATACACATTTTTAATGGTAACAGTTGCCGTTCCACCCTTTTCATCTGTTAATATTAATTTGCCGTTTTTAATGGACGCTTTTAAAATGCCTCCACTTACTGTTTTAATTTCAGCCACACCATTGCCTTCTTTGATCTTTGCAGCAATGGCTTTTGCATCCCAACTTCCTGCCACCACATGGTAAGTCAATATTTTTGTGAGTGTAGCTTTGTTTTCCGGCTTAACCAAACTTTCAACAGTGCCTTTTGGCAATTTTGCGAAAGCTTCATTTGTTGGTGCAAACACAGTGAAAGGACCAGCACCCTGCAATGTTTCTACCAAACCGGCTGCTTTTACTGCTGCAACTAATGTTGTATGATCGGCAGAGTTTACCGCATTTTCAATAATGTTTTTAGAAGGATACATAGGCGCACCGCCTACTTCCACAGTCTTTTCCATTTTTTGAGCCATTGATGCATTGATGATGAATGCAGATACCAATAGCATTGCGAATCTTTTCATGATTGTTAGGTTTTTGTTTTAAAAATTGAGATTAAATTTTGTTTCGTAAACAGATACGTTAAATGAAGAAGTTTGGATTTTAAGAATGGAAGATTCTTTTATTCGTAAATATTCCAGACTTAAATCATGAGAAATATCATCTTTTTACTATTTACTTTCTTCTAATTTTCGCCCGCCAAAAACGATTGTTTTACCCATCTTCAAACCCTTATTATGCCAACCGCAAATTCTGAATTCAAATCAGGTGCTCAATTATCTCCTCGTTCTATTTTGATCTGGCGAATTGTACAAACCGCTGTTTGGTTAGTAGGTGCAACTATTTTAACCTGCTTATTATTTTTTCCATCAGTCGGTGTGATTTTATTCTGGAATATTCTCATTCCTGTTGCACCTGCATTGTTTGTTGTTGCAGTAGGTGTATGGAGAAATGTTTGCCCTTTGGCCACAACTAATTTATTGCCAAGACAATTAGGTTTGTCCAAAAGAATAAAATTAACTGCAACTCAATTGGGTAAACTTAACTTGATCGCCGTAATTGCTTTGTTTACAATTGTTCCGTTACGGCATGCAGTGTTCAATAACAACGGAGTAGCAACAGGTATAATGATTATCATTATGGCAGCCATTGGCGTAACAATGGGATTCTTTTATGAATGGAAAAGTGCATGGTGTTCTGGCTTATGCCCTGTTCATCCTGTTGAAAAATTATATGGCGGAAATGTTTTACTCTCTTTGCCCAATGCCAATTGTGATCAATGCATGAATTGCGTTATTCCTTGTCCTGATTCAACACCGAACATTAATCCTAAAATTTCTGCTAAAACAGTATATCATAAAATAAGCGGATTATTAATTATCGGCGGATTACCCGGCTTTATCTGGGGCTGGTTTCATGTACCCGATGAACACCAGATCACTTCTGTAACAACATTCTTTAGTGTATATGAAATACCGTTAATGGGCCTTGCAGTAACATTGATCGCTTATCTCATTTTATCTAATCTCCTTGATAAAAAATACGAACGCAGATTGATCAGCATATTTGCCGCATCCGGCGTTTCCTGCTATTACTGGTATCGACTACCCGCATTAATTGGTTTTGGAAAATTCGCTCCTGATGGATTATTATACAGTCTGAAAGGAGTAATTCCGGAATGGATTGTTCCGATCATACCCATTGTAACAACAGCTTTCTTTTTTTATTGGTTGGTTATCCGAAAACGCAATACTAAAAGCTGGGTGATCAGACCACAATTTGCCAATAAACAAGAAAATTTGCAAGCAAATTTATCTGCCTGAGATTTATTGAAATTTCAGATTTAAAATTCTCCGGAAATCAATTATCTTTTCAGTTCGGAAAGCTGTTCGAGATAATTGATTTTTTGCATCTGCTTATTTTATTCTGTGTTAAACCTCTTTGACCCAGCATAAAAATCATTTTGTCAACATGGCTTTATCGGTTTATGAACTTTATTTATTAAAATGATTGCTATGCAAAACTGGAGAATTAAAATTTCCCTGTTTCTAAATTATTTTGTCTTTGCAATTTTGCTGAACAGTTCCGGGATTGCCATTAAACAGGTTCAAAACAATTTTCTGGTTAACAGTCAAGCTGCAGCATGGATCGATCCCTGCAAAGATCTGAGTATTGCTATTCTTTCGTTTATCGTTGCTTCTTTTATTGTGAAGATCGGTTACAAACGTGCCATGCTGATCGCGTTGGGAATAGTATCGGCAAGTTGTTTTGTGATACCGAATGTCCCTCAGTTTATCGCCATTAAAATATTGTTTGTTGTAGTGGGTGCCTGTTTTGCATTGATCAAGATGAGCGTGTACAGTACTATCGGCATCATTACAAAAGATTCGAATGAACATATTCGCTTTATGAATTTTATAGAATCCTTCTTTACGGTTGGAAATTTTGCATTGTATTTTATTTTCAGTTTTTATATCGACAATACACACCCCGAATCAACTACATGGTTAAAGTCTTATTATTTGATCGGCGGAATTTCTATTATCGCGTTTTTATTATTGCTCACTTCAACATTAGATGAATCAAGTATTCAGATCAGCGCCACCAATTTAAAGCCTGATTTTTTTGATATATTCAAGCTGATGATGCAACCATTGATCCTTTCCTTTATTTGTTGCGCTTTCTTTTATGTTTTGATAGAACAAAGTATTCAGAATTTTTTACCAACCTTCAATGAAAAAGTGTTGCAACTGCCCAGTAAATTAAGCATACAGATGGCCAGCATACTGGCTGCATCATATGCTTTAGGACGTTTTCTCGCAGGTATTGTGCTTAAAAAAATTCAATGGTTTTATGTATTGATCTCTTGTTTGATCTTAGCAGCAGGAATGGTTTTGATTGCTATGCCATTAGCACAGAATGCTGACGGGCGTAATGCTACCACTTGGTTCAATGCTCCGATTGCAACTTATATTTTTCCGTTGATAGGTTTGTTTTTAGCGCCTATTTATCCATCCATTAATTCTGCCATTTTGAGTTCGTTACCAAAAGCAAAACACGGATTAATGTCGGGACTCATCATTGTTTTTTCTGCCATCGGAGGTAGTGCAGGCTCTTTAATCACAGGTCATATATTTGATGCATTTGGCGGCAAAACAGCATTTTATTTTTCATTGATTCCAATGACCATTTTAATCATCTGCTTAACTGTTTTTAAGCGTTTACAACCCAAATCAAAACTTTCAGAATAATCAGTTCATTCATTTATGGCAGCATATTTTTTTATTGAAAGCTTAGGCGAATTATACACAGACGTACAATCGGAAGAAATTTTTCCCGATTCAAAATTCTTTGTGGATTGCACACCGAAACTTGCAGTTGCAGATATTCTCAAAAAATATGAAACAGAAAAGAGCAAAGATAATTTCAGCCTCAAATTATTTCTGGCAAATAATTTTACTTTTCCTGATGAAATAGATACACATTATAAATCTAATCACAAACCTATTCAGGAGCATCTCAACTTATTATGGAATGTTTTAAAACGAATGCCTGATAAAAAAAGCGGTACTTTAATCCCATTGCCGCATCCTTATATTGTTCCCGGCAGAAGATTCAGAGAAGTGTATTATTGGGATAGTTATTTTACAATGTTAGGTCTGCAAATTTCGAAACGGATTGATATCATAGAGAATATGGTTGAGAATTTTGCTTATCTCATCCATCAAATCGGTTTCATTCCAAACGGCAACAGGACTTATTATCTCGGCCGGTCACAACCTCCATTTTTTGCATTAATGGTAGAGCTGTTGAGCGAAGAAAAAGGTGAAAATATTTTATTGAAATATGAAGGCGCTTTGGAAAAAGAATATCAGTTCTGGATGCATGGAGAAAAAAAATTGAGTGCCGATCAATACACTTTCAGAAGAGTTGTTTTATTGCCGGATGGCTTAGTATTAAACAGGTATTGGGATGATAATGATTCTCCAAGACCTGAAGCTTTCATTGAGGATATACATATTGCGAAGCGATCAAATACCGCAGCAGCAAAGGTTTACAGAGATATCCGTGCAGCGGCAGAATCGGGATGGGATTTCAGCAGCCGCTGGTTTAAAGAATCTGAAAAAATGGAAACTATTCAAACTACAGAATTGATTCCGGTTGATTTGAATTGTTTATTACTGCATCTCGAAGAAACGCTTTTGAATATTTATCAATTAAAAAATGACCAGGCAAATATTCATTTGTTTAAATTAAAAGTGAATCAACGAAAAAAAGCCATTCAAACTTATTGTTGGGATGAAGAAACAGGTTTTTATTTCGATTATCATCACACAGAAAAAAAGCAAACCTTTCATTATAATCTTGCTGCAGTATATCCATTATTTTTTTCGCTTGCTACAAAAGAACAATCGGGCAAAGTGGCAAAAATGATTGAAAAAAAATTCTTACAGAAAGGTGGTGTTGTTACTACCCTCCATACAACAGGTCAGCAATGGGATGCACCCAACGGTTGGGCACCACTGCAATGGATGACCTTTAAGGCTTTGAAAAATTATGGTCATCTCGACCTTGCAAAAAAAGTTAAACACAACTGGGTTGCTGCCAATGAAAAAGTCTATAAAGAAACAGGCAAAATGATGGAGAAATACAATGTGATGGATACAACTACACAGGCCAGTGGCGGCGAATATCCCAATCAGGATGGATTTGGCTGGACAAATGGCGTTTATTTAAAATTGATCAACGAAATATTATAACTTTAGGGGATATTATACGAATTGCAATGTCCATCTCCATTAAAAAAACAAGTGACGAAGAAATATTGAAGGCTTGTGCTGCAATGATGTGTGCATCCGAGCCATGGATAACATTGCAAAGAAACTATGCTGATTGTTTGGAATCTACACAGGGTGATTATAAAGAGATCTTTGTTGCAACTGAAAATAATACATTACTTGGTTTCATTATTTTACAAATGGCTGGAACTTTCAAAGGTTATATTCAAACGATTTGTGTTTCACCTGAAGCAAGAGGAAAAGGTGTTGGTACACAATTGATAAAACATGCGGAGAACAGGATATTCAACATCTCACCCAATGTATTCATGTGCGTTTCTTCTTTTAACAGTGAAGCAGCAAAATTATATACGCAATTGGGTTATGAAAAAATTGGCGAGTTAAAAGATTTTATTTTGAAAGGATATTCTGAAATTTTATTGCGCAAATCCATCGGAACATTATCTGAATTCAAATACGCTCATTATCAAAAAGAAAAAATATAATGCAGCAGAACAGTACTTTAAAAAAACTATCAGAGATCTTAAACCTCAGTATCTCCACGGTATCGAGGGCATTAAAAGATCATCCTGATATTTCGGAAAAAACGAAAAAGAAAGTGCGTGAACTGGCAGATGCATTAGATTACGAACCTAATACCTATGCCATACAGCTTCGCACCAATTCAAGCAAAGTGATCGGGATTTTATTACCCTCCATCACTAATTTTTTTTATGACTCTTTTATTGCAGCAGTTGAAGTGAAAGCAAGGGAATTCGGTTATTCTGTTGTGATCATGCAATCAGGCGACAGCGTTGAAATTGAATCAGCGAATTTGAAGTTGTTAAAACAAAACCGTATTTCAGGTTTATTTGTTTCATTGACCATTGACACAAAAAATATTGAACACTTTTTTAAATTAAATGACCTTGATATTCCCGTTATTTTCTTAGACAGGGTTCCTGATTATGAGAACTGCAATAAAATTTGTTTTGCCGACAAAGAAGCTTCTCGTCTTGCAGCAGAAGCGCTGATTCAAAAACAAAAAAAGCATGTACTTGCATTGTTTGGTCATCCTAATTTAACCATCACACAAAAAAGGGAAACCTCTTTCAGGGAAACCTATCAGAAAATTTCACCGCAAACTAAATTAGATTTCGCATACCCTGAAAGTTCAGCACCATCAAGGATTGCAACATTAGCCGCCCTGAAAAAGAAAGAAAGACCCGATGCGATTTTTTGTATGGGTGACCTTATTTTAATTGGCGTGATGGAAGCAATTCATGAAATGAATATAAAAGTGCCGGAAGAAATTTCTATCATCAGTATCAGCAACGGCTTTATACCCAACATGTACAATCCAAAAATAACTTATGTGGAAACAAGCGGTTATAAATTGGGATTGGTTTCATTTGACAGAATGCTTGCCTGTTTGTTGGACAAAGACAGCATGAAAGAAGTTTGGGTTGAGCCCATTCTTGTTCTCGGAAAATCTTTGTAAAATTTATTTCGCAGATTTTAATACAGCATACAAATTCGGAAAATCCGAGATCATTCCATCCACACCCAATTGTTTTAATTCTTTCATTCTGTTTATATCATTCACTGTCCACGGAATTAATTTTATTCCTAATTCTTTACATTGTTTTACCAACAAAGCTGTTACCGTAGTTTCATCAGGAGAATAAATGGTTGGAATAAATCCTAATTCATTTAATCGTATCGCAAATGATTTATCTGAAGGAGGCTCAAACAAATAAGCTGTTTTAATGGTTGGATAATGTTGATGCAAATATTGCAATGTGCGAATATCGAAAGATTGAATGATCACACGAGGTTCCACTTTTTTTTCTTTGATAACAGCCATGATCAATTCTACAAACTCATCAGGTTTTGGATGATAGATGTCATCTGTTGCAGGCTGCGATTTTGTTTCAATATTGTATTGTATAGGTTTTAATGAAAGCCTTGTTGTATAAGTTTCTGCACTATCGATCACATCTGCCAATTTAGGTTTATGCACACTTAATTTTTGTTGATCGGGAAAACGCGGATGCGGTTTTAATCCCACATCAAATGTTTGCGTTTGATTATAAGTCATTCCATAAATATTCAACGACCTTTCGTCTTTTTCATTTACAAAACTACCATCCAATTTGGTGGTTATTTCATGATTGAAAAAAGGTTCGTGACTGATCATGACCTGTTTGTCTTTTGTAATTACTGCATCCATTTCTAAAGTAGTAACACGCAGATCAATTGCTTTTTTAAATGCTGGAATGGTATTCTCCGGCATCAATCCACGACAACCGCGATGGCCTTCATAGTCGAAATCCGGCAAATTTTTACTTGTTTTATTTACGGAGCAAGACATGGCAATGCAACTAATGATGAGAATAATTTTTTTCATTTGGGAAAGATTTGATCTTTTCTTTTTTGCATTTCTTCTGCGATGATTTTTTGTTCCGCGTCGCCTGTTTGCAAACTGCTTACAATATTGTCAAAAGTTTTTTCATCTTTATTCTGACTGAGTTTAAAAACATTTTCCAGCGAATCAACTTTTATTTCAAATGCAACGATGCCTTTGCTTAAACGCTGCACATAATCTTCAGACAAATTTTTGTAAGATGCAGGTGAAGCATCATTATTTTCAAAATGAGAAGTCAGTTCATGCAGCATGTTCAATAATTGTTCATCATTCAAAAAATTCAATTCACCTTTTGCATGAACGCTCATATAATTCCAGGTAGAAGCCTGTTGTTTATTTTCATACACACTTGCACTCACATAGGTATGTGCGCCGCTGAAAACGACCAATACATTTTTATTGTTCTCGAAAGCTTTGTGATGATCTGTTTGGCGCATAATATGTGCCTGTAAATACATTACACCATCGCGTTCTTTCAATAAAACCGGTACTTGTGTGGCAACAGGTTTATTCTCTGCATCCACACCGATTAGCATGGCGAAAGGATGTTGCTTCATAAAATCAATTACAACAGCTGCATTATTTTCTTTAAAGTAAGAAAGCTTATACATGGGATGAAGTTAAACAAAGAAATAAACTTGAAAGTGATGTTTATGTTACCGGCTGTTGTTTTTTATGGCATCGGCTGTTGTCTCAATTCTATTTTCTGTTTTTATGGCAACAAAAAAGATCCGACATAAAACGGATCTTTAGGTTTAATATAATTCCTGCAGTACAAGTGTGCGACGCAACAAAAGTCAAATAGTATATCAAAAGCTGGCTAACTCAATATTTCCAGCACTTTTGTCTTAGGAATATTTGCATTTCTAATCGCAATATTTCTTACCGCTAATGATGCAAAATTTCTGAATGCATTTTGTGTAACGGCATCATCACCCACCATTGCAGGAACACCGCCATCACCGCCTTCGCGAATGGTTTGCACCAAAGGAATTTGTCCGAGGAAAGGCAATTCATATTCTTCCGCTAAATTTTTGCCACCTTCTTTTCCGAATAAATAATATTTATTGTTGGGCAATTCTGCCGGCGTGAAATAAGCCATATTTTCTACCAATCCGATGATCGGCACATTAATTTGTGCCTGTGCAAACATGGCAATGGCTTTTTTTGCATCAGCCAAAGCAACAGCTTGTGGCGTTGTTACCACAACAGCACCTGTAACAGGAACTGTTTGTATCAATGTTAAATGAATATCGCCTGTGCCCGGTGGCATATCGATGATTAAATAATCTAATTCGCCCCAATCCACTTCTGTAACAAATTGACGGATGGCACTGCTGGCCATCGGACCACGCCAAACAACTGCATTTTTTTCATCCACCAATAATCCGATGCTCATTAATTTGATACCGAATTTTTCTAATGGAACAATGAAACCTTTACCATCTATTTCTTTCATCATTGGCCTTTCGCAGCGAACGCCAAACATAATAGGAACACTGGGTCCGTAAATATCTGCATCCATCAAACCCACGCTGGCACCGCCTTCTGCCAATGCCAGAGCCAGATTAGCAGCAATGGTACTTTTACCAACACCGCCTTTGCCACTCACTACTGCAATAATATTTTTTACACCTTTCAGTTCCTTTTGTGCATCTTTTCGGTTGCTCGAAGTATTGGCAGTAAAATTCACTTGCACAACAGCTTCTTTGTTTACCAAAATCTTAATGGCATTTTCACAGGCAGAACGCATCATATCCTTCATCGGACATGCAGGTGTTGTTAAAACAAGCGTAAAGCTTACGGTATTGCCGTCAATAGCAATATCTTTAATCATATTCAGTGTTACCAGATCTTTGCCCAGATCGGGTTCCTGTACATTGCTGAGTGCTTTGATAATTTTGGCTTCAGTCATCATGAAAGTTTTTGTTAAAAAGCTTGATCGGGCGCAAAGTTAACCATCAGGCACTTTACTTTGTTACGAATTACAAAGTATAAACAAAGATGTTTAGCATTTTTAAATAATTGAAGTCTTATTTTTGTACGGATGATGAGATCGCTACGATATATTCTTTTACTCACGGGATTTTTTGTTTTGCAGCAAGTAAAGGCGCAAAATGAAACGCGCAGAGATTCTGTGATACAATTATTTGGTGTGGTGATGACGTCCGACAGTTTACGTGCTGTACCGGCTGCCAGTGTTATTGTAATGGGCAAAGGCAGAGGAACCATCACCAATAATGACGGTGTTTTTTCGATCGTTGTTTTAAAGGGTGATCATATTTTGTTTTCATCCATCGGATTCAAAGACAAATCCATTTATATTCCTAAAGACCTTACCGAAACGCAGTACAGCGTTATTCAATTATTGGTGAGCGATACGAATTATTTGCCTGCAACCATTTTGAAACCGCGACCAACCCGCGAACAATTTGAAAGAGATTTTGCCAATACCCGAGTTCCGGATGATATGTATGAAACGGCCAGACAAAATACAGATCAGGCCAAGTTAAGAGCTTTGATGGCAACCTTACCGGCAGATGGCAGAGAAGCCGTGAACTATCAATTAAGGCAGGATGCTAATAAATATTATTATGCCGGACAAATACCTCCCCAAAATATCTTCAATCCTTTTGCATGGGCAGAATTCATTAAAGCCTGGAAGCGGGGAGATTTTAAAAATAAATCATCCGGTAACTGATGATCTCATCGCAGGTTGAATAGCCAATAATTCTTATCTTACCTGCCAATCATTCGAAAAAATAGTATGAAAAATATTGCTGTCATCGGTGCAGGAACAATGGGCAACGGCATTGCACATGTGTTTGCACAAAATGGTTTTACTGTTTCATTAATTGATGTGAATGTTATTCAATTAGAAAAAGCATTAGCGACCATTTCAAAAAATATTGACCGACAGATCGCAAAATCTTTACTGACTGAAGAAGATAAAAAGAAAACACTATCCAATCTTTCGACTTTTACAGATATTTCTTCAGGCGTACAAAATGCGGATTTAATTGTTGAAGCAGCTACCGAAAATGTTGATTTGAAATTGAAAATTTTTAAGCAATTAGATGAAGCCGCTCCTTCCAAAACAATTCTCGCTACCAATACATCTTCTATTTCTATCACAAAAATTGCATCTGTAACAAAAAGACCGGACTCAGTGATCGGCATGCATTTCATGAATCCTGTACCTGTAATGAAATTAGTGGAGATCATTAACGGATACGCCACAACAAAAGAAGTCACAGAAAAGATTGTTGCGTTGAGTAAACAATTAGGAAAGATTCCTTGTGTCGTGAATGATTATCCCGGCTTTATTGCCAACAGGATATTAATGCCGATGATCAATGAAGCCATTTACAGTTTATATGAAGGTGTTGCAGGTGTGGAAGAAATAGATACGGTAATGAAATTGGGAATGGCGCATCCCATGGGGCCCTTGCAGTTAGCGGATTTCATTGGATTGGATGTTTGTCTGAGTATTTTAAATGTTTTGAATGATGGTTTTGGCAATCCCAAATATGCACCCTGCCCATTATTGGTAAATATGGTGACAGCGGGAAAGACCGGTGTAAAAAGTGGAGAAGGTTTTTATTCTTATTCTGCGGGAAATAAAGATTTAATTGTAAGCCACCGCTTTAAAAAATAATTTTCATGTTTTTTATTCTTTCAAAAATTTTAAGTTTTTTAGTTCAGCCTATTTCGTGGATATTGGTTTTAATTATTTGGATGATTTTTTAAAAATCCAAGACAGTTAAGAAACGGTTATTGATAAGCATTATTTGCATTGCTGTTTTATTTTCCAATCTTTTTTTATATCAAAAATTTGTAACAGCATGGCAAACAAAACCTGTTACCCTTTCAAAAGGAACACAATATTCTGTAGGTATTGTATTAGGTGGTTTTGCAAACTTTGATATTAACAAAAGAGGATATTTTTCTGAATCAGCGGATCGCTTTATACAAACTGAAAAACTATATCACCAGGGTTTTATACAAAAAATAATCATGACGGGCGGGTCTGACGAATTAATTAATCCCGAGCCTAAAGAAGCTGCTTTTGTGAAGAATGAATTAATAGCAAGCGGAATTCCGGAAAATGCTATTATCATCGAAAACAATTCACGCAACACTTATGAGAATGCAGTATTCTCAAAAAAGGTACTTGATTCAATGCAATTGAAAGGTCCTTTTTTGTTGATCACATCTGCCACACATATGCCGAGGTCTTTACAAGTTTTCAGAAAAGCAGGAATCAATGTGAGTGCTTTCCCAAGCGATTATCATGTGATCAATTCACACATTTCAATCGACGATATTTTAATTCCAAAGCTCAAATTATTGAATGATTGGGGGATTATTTTTCATGAAATAATCGGGCTGAAAGTATATCAACTAACCGGAAAAGCTTAATTAAATTTTTTTGCAGTGATCGTATGCATATCACTTATTTTATACAACACTTCTTCTAATCTTGCTTTGGGAATACCGATCTTTAATATGCAAAACAATTGCATCTCTTGTTGAATGATACTGCAGTTAAATTGTTTTACAACTGTCATTACCTCATTCATTTTAGTATAATCAAAATGCAGTTCGTATTTGATCTCTACTTGTTTCTGAATTACAGGAATCACTTGCAAAGCCAATGCTGCAGCGGTTTTATACGCGTTGATCAAACCCGGTACACCCAATAGTGTTCCGCCGAAATAACGGACAACTATTACAGCAATATCAGTCAATTGCTTACTGTCGATTTGATTTAAAATGGGTTTACCGGCAGTGCCTCCGGGCTCTCCATCATCACTCACCCGAAAATTATTTCCATCCATTCCAATTCGATATGCGAAACAATGATGCACGGCTTTGGGATGCTCTTTCTTTAACTGTTGCAAATATTTTTTTGCTTCATCAATTGTTGTAATCGGGTATGTATAGGCAATAAACTTACTACCCCTGTCTTTAAATTCTGCGACAGAAGGTTGGTTGATCGTATAATAAAAATCCTGTTCAGAAATAGTTTTACTCATGTTTAAAATATTGGATCAGATCATTATTATATTTTTCTTCTGATACTTGAATTGCATTTACTAATTTAGGTGCTGATAGTCCTTCTTTAACAAATAAAGATTCATTTGTGAGTGTTCTAACTTCATCCCAAATATCTGCGTCAATAAAAGATTGTAACAATTTCGCTCCTCCTTCCACTAAAACACTCTGGATATTTAACTGATAGCAGGCATCCATAATTTTTTGAATAATATTCTCATCATCTTCTATTCGATAAAAAGTTGTGTTGTTACTTTCTTTTTGTTTAATACAATTAAAAATAATTGTTCGTTGACTATTATCGAAAATCTTTAAAGTCGAAGGAAGCCGAAAATGCTTATCCAGTATCATTCTTACAGGATCGTCTCCTTTAGCCAAGCGATTGTTTAAAGAAGGATTATCAAGCAATGCTGTATTGGTGCCGATAAGTATTGCAGATTCTTCGCTTCTCCATTGATGCACCAATCGGTTACTGTGTTCATTAGTAATTAACAATCTTTCTTTCGAAAAGGAAGCCATTTTTTTATCTGCCGTCTGTGCCCATTTTAAAATAATATAAGGCCGATGTTTTTGATGAAAAATAAAGAATCGTTTATTTAATTCTTTGGATTCATTTTCTAAAATGCCAACTGTAACTTCAATTCCTGCTTGTTTTAATTTTTCAATACCTTTTCCGTTCACCTCTTCAAAAGCATCTCTGCAGCCAATAACAACCCTTGGGATTTTATGTTGAATGATCATATCAGTACAAGGCGGCGTTTTACCGAAATGGGCACAAGGTTCTAATGAAACATACAATGTTGATTGACTGAGCAACTTATTATTATTTTCTTCAACACTCTTTATGCAGTTCACTTCAGCATGTGCTTTGCCGAATTGCTGATGATAGCCTTCTCCTATAATTGTACCATCTTGCACCAACACAGCGCCAACTAAAGGGTTGGGTGCAACATATCCCCTTCCTAACTTTGCCAACTCAAGGCAGCGATGTATGTATGATTCATCTTGGGTCACTTATCAAAACTAATTGAAAAAGCAGTAGCATTGCAGAATGGGTATTGAAGAAGCATATAAAAAATTATTGTTTGAGTTATATGAATTATACGATAACCGTGAAGCTGCAAATATTGCAGACATGGTGATTGAATATGTTACGGGTCAACAAAAAACAGACCGAATCATCCATAAAACGATCCCCCTAAATTTTCAGCAACAGGAACAATTAGAAAATCTTACGCAACAATTATTACAGCATAAGCCGGTACAGTATGTTTTGCAGGAAGTATGGTTTGCAGGAATGAAATTTTTTGTAAATGAATCTGTATTAATTCCCAGACCCGAAACGGAAGAATTGATTGATTGGATCACTCAGGAAATCAAACACAACAAAATCATTGTCAAAACCATGCTTGATATCGGAACAGGCAGCGGATGCATTCCAATTTCTTTACAGAAAAAGAATCAGGCTCTTAACATTACTGCTCTTGATATAAGTAAAGATGCATTGAAAGTGGCGGAAAAAAATGCAGTCAATCTTAGTGCAGATATAATTTTTATTTGTTCGAATTTTTTGGATGAAAATAATTGGAAAAAACTACCTATTGTCGATCTTATTGTAAGTAATCCTCCTTATATAAAACAATCAGAAAGTATATCAATGCAGAAAGTAGTAACAGATTTTGAACCGCATCTTGCATTATTTGTATCTGATGAAAACCCTTTGATATTTTATCAGAAAATAGCTTTATTCGGCAAAAATCATCTTTCCAAAAATGGAAAAATATTTGTCGAAATAAATGAAAGTTTAGGAAAAGATGTTGCTGCTATCTTCAAAAAAGAGCATTATGAAATTGAATTAAGAAAAGATATGTATGGAAAAGACAGAATGCTTAAAGCAGATTTTATAAATAATTAAATGATTTTATAAACTGCCCAATTCTTTGTTTCGAACATTAATATCGTGAATGATTTCGGTATTCAGGCTGTTTTATGGGATTACGACGATAAATTTTCCATCAAAAGAAACGATCTTCAAATCGAACGTTATTTACATAAGTGGTTGATGAAAAGTAAAAATTAATTCGCACCTTTAATTATCATTATCATCAATATATTATTTATGCAACCTGTTCTCTCCTTACATAATGTCAGTAAACGCTACGGTTCTATTCAGGCATTGAATGATGTTTCTTTTGAAGTGCCTGAAGGAAGTGTTTTTGGCATTCTCGGTCCTAACGGCAGTGGCAAAACAACCATGCTGAGTATCATCCTCGATATATTGAGACCTAATACAGGAAATTTTTCTTGGTTTGGAGAATTGGGAGGATCGCCAGATGGCAGAAAAAAAATAGGTTCTCTTTTAGAAACACCGAATTTTTATCATTACCTATCGGCAGTCGATAATCTGAATATCACACAAGCCATCAGCGGAAGAGGAACCCCGGCAGATATTGATACCGCATTGGAGATTGTTAACCTTACACAACGCAAAAAAAGCAAGTTCAGTACTTATAGTTTGGGAATGAAACAAAGGCTCGCCATTGCGGCTGCATTATTGGGCAATCCAAAAGTCTTGGTATTAGATGAACCTACAAATGGATTGGATCCGGTTGGCATTGCAGAAATAAGAAGATTAATAAAAGAAATGGCAGCAAAGGGTGTAACTATTATCATGGCAAGCCATTTATTAGATGAAGTAGAGAAAGTTTGTACACATGTTGCCATTTTGAAAAAAGGAACATTATTAACAGCAGGAGCTGTGGATGAAGTTTTGGTGAACGAAGATATTGTTGAGATCAGTTCCAATGACCTGCAGCAATTAGAAAAAGTATTACAAAATTTTAGCGGAGCCACAAACATAAAACCGGATGGTAAAACGATTCATGTTTTCTTTCCTGCGGGCACTGCCAATCTCGAAGACGTAAACCGTTTCTGTTTTGAAAAGGGGATTGCATTAAATCATTTGATGATAAAACGCAAAAGTCTGGAGACCAAATTCTTTGAACTTACCAATAACTAATCTTATACAAATAATTTATGCAAGCACTTATAAAAATCGAATGGCTTAAAATAAAAAAATACCCTGCATTTTGGTGGATGCTTGGAATTGTTGCATTAACGTATCCGGGCATCAATTATATGTTTCATCATGTGTATGAAAGTGTGATCAGCAGAAAAGATATGGCAGGTAATGTTGCTAAATTTTTATTGGGCAACCCTTTCGCATTTCCGGATGCATGGCATTCAGTTGCTTATTTCTCTTCCTTCTTTGTAATTGTTCCTGCCTTATTGATCATTATGATGGTAAGTAATGAGTATACTTTTAAAACAAACAGGCAAAATATTATTGACGGATGGAGCCGCAATCAGTTCATTCATGCCAAAATGATCGATGTAGCCATCATCAGTTTAATTGTTACCATTTCTTATGCGATTGTTGCAGCGATATTCGGATTTTATTATTCTGACACAGTTCGTGTAACCCGCTGGGCAGAAGAATTACAATATATTCCATTATTTTTTCTGCAAACATTTTCTTATCTCAGTTGGGCTTGCTTGTTGGCATTTTTATTACGCAGGGCATTTATTGCACTGGGCATTTTTATTTTTTATTCGCTCATCATCGAGAATATTATTAAAACATACTTCAAGTTCAAAGACTGGGGTATTCGTGAATTTTTGCCTTTTGAAATTCCTAACAGATTATTACCCATGCCTAATTTCTTAGGTAAAATAAATGAAGCATCCAACGATGCATATAAAAAATCGTTGATTGAAATGAACTGGCATATTTTATACACTTTAATTCTTACATCAGCTATCTGGTGGTTATGTTATTATTTGAACAAGAAAAGAGATTTATAATATCATAAACATTTTTCCTGATCCTTTGTTCGTCTGTTTTCTTGTTGATAAATGATATACTGTACAAGTGTGCGACGCAACAGCAGTTCAATTGAAATGCTGAAGCCGACTAAAAAATAAAATTTTATTCACTCAAAAAAAATAAAAATGAAAGTCAACAGAGTTTTTTGTGTGCTTTTACTTTTTCCATTCATTTCCATTGCGCAACCAAGATTGCCGCAAGGTTATTTTTGGAAGAAACTCAGCAATGGATTAGAAGTTGTTGTAATTGAAAATAATAAAGTGCCTTTGGCCACCATTGAAATAGCTGTAAGAAATGGTGCATACACAGAAGGTCCTGAATACAGCGGCTTATCGCATTTGTTCGAGCACATGTTTTTTAAAGCCAATAAAGATTATCCTACACAAGAAAAATTATTGAAGCGAACACAAGAGTTGGGTGCTATTTGGAATGGCACAACAGATGTAGAAAGAGTAAATTATTTTTTTACTTTTGATAAAGACAGTTTGAATCAGGGATTGAAATTTTTGAATGCGGCCATTCGTTTTCCGATCTACAGACCTGAAGACATGCAAAAAGAAAGACCTGTTGTTGATGGTGAATTTCAAAGAGCCGAAAGTGATCCCGGTTTTCAGATCTGGTATGAAAGTCAAAAAAAATTATGGGGTGATTTAGTTACGCGTAAGAATGCCATCGGCGACCACAACATCATTAATACGGCAACGCCTGAAAAAATGATGATCATTAAAAACAAATATTATTTCCCCAATAATTCATTGCTGGTTATTTGTGGTGATGTAAAACATGAACAAGCATTTGCGTATGCACAATCTATCTTTGGTGATTGGGCAAATAGCGGTTTTAATCCGCATGAAAAATATCCGATACCTGAATTTCCGCCATTACAAAAAACAGAATATTTTATTAAGGAATCTTCCATTGCACAAACACCTTACAGTGTGTATTGGTGGCAGGGACCTGATTACAGAAATGATTCTGCAGGTATGGTTGCTGCTGATGTTTTCTCTACCATTTTAGGTTTGAATTCTTCCAAATGGCAGCAGGCGATCGTTGATAAAGCCCTTGCAACAAATGCCGATGTTAGTTATGAAACCCGCAAATATGTTGGGCCGATAAATATTTTTGCGGTACCCAATCCATCTAAATTAAAAGAATGTAATGCTGAAATCCTCCACCAGGTAAGTTTATGGGAGCAGCCTGATTATTTTACAGATGAACAATTAGAAACCGCCAAACAAATTTTATATCGCAGTAATATCAGAAGAATGGAAAAACCATCTTCTCTTGCAAGTCAGCTTACTTATCATTGGTGCAGTACTTCTTATGAGTTTTATACAGATTATACCGACAACTGCTTAAAAGTAACCAGAGAAGATATCAGGAAATATATTGCGAGGTATATTACCGGAAAACCTTATGTAGCAGGCATTATCATCAATACTGAAATGAATAAAGCTGCAAATGTTTCAGATTTTTTTAAACCTTAATTCTACTTTTTAAACTTACTGATATATGCAACAATTAAAATCATTCATAAAACAAAGTACAGTTTTACTGTTGTTATGTTTTACAGTTTTAGGTATTCATGCGCAGAATAAAAGCCCATACGAATTAACCGTTAACGGTGTAAAAGTAATTGTACAACCCAGCGGCAATAAGATCGTTGAAATACAAACACTGATCAGGGGTGGTGTTCAAAATTATGCAGCCAATAAAGCGGGCATTGAAAGCCTTGCCATGAGTGCATTGACAGAATGCGGCACCGCAAAAGATGATAAAAACAGTTTTAAAAATAAATTAGATAAAGTGAGTGCACAGGTGTACGGCTCTGCCGGAAAAGATTATTCCACTTTTACATTAAATTGTATTCAAAGTGATTTTGAAACTGTTTGGCCTTTATATGCTGATGCATTAACTGCTCCGCGTTTTGACGAAAAAGAATTTGACCGCATAAAACAAGATGCTATCAATCAATTAAAAGCTCAGGCATCGCAACCCGATTACGCCATCAATAAATTAGCGAAAGAAACTGCTTTTGCAGGAAAAGATTATGCTAAAGCTCCTGAAGGAACGGAAGAAAATGTAAAAGCATTAACTGCAACAGAAACCAAAGCATATTATTCTTCCATCTTAACCAGATCAAGGTTATTGATTGTGATCGTTGGTGAATTAGATAAAGCTACTATCGAAAATAAAGTAGAGGGCCTATTGGCTGCAATTCCCGCAGGACAAGCATTTACGCTGAAAAAAGAATCATACTCGCCGGCAAAAAATACTTTTACAGAAGAGAAAAAAGATTTTGCCACTAATTATATTCAAGGTGTTACCGGCGGACCATTACCCGGCACTCCCGATTTCAATGCATTCAGGATTGCCATGCAAATTTTGTACGACAGACATTTCCTTGAAGTAAGAACCAATAACGGTTTGTCTTATGCACCGTACACTTATTTTGATGGCGGCGCATCACCTTCTGCAAACATTGTAGTTTCCACAACTGATCCCAATAAATATATCGCTGTAGCCAACAAATTGATCGAGAAAACAAAGAAAGAAGGTTTTAAACCCGAAGAATTGAAAGACATGAAAACAACCTATGTCACAAGTTTCTTTTACAAACAGGAAACCAATGGGGCACAAGCTTCTTCTTTGGCAGCAAATGAAATACTGCATAATAACTGGCGCAGATCACTCACATTAAATGATGATATTAAAAAATTAACAACTGCCGATTTAAACAGAGTATTCAATAAATATATTACCAATATCACTTGGGTGTATCAGGGCGATCCTTCAAAAGTGAATCCTGAATTGTACAAACAAAAAATTGATTCAAAAGAAAAATTACCTGAATCAAAATTAACACAGCAGAAAAAAGATTAGGATACAAGCGAAATTATTCCATGGCATCTTCGTTGTGTCACTCACTTGTACGACATATCTTTTTTCATCATAAAAAATAAAACCGAACGCTGCGTTCGGTTTTATTTTTTTTCAGATTCTCAAATACAGCTTCAATAGTTGGAAATAAAAAATCAAATCCTGTTGATCTTATTTTATCACTATTTACGTTGGTACTTTTTAATACTTCAATGCTCATCTCTCCCAATATTATTTTTAGCGCAAAAGCGGGAACAATGACTGGAATAAAAAATCGTCCGCACATTTGTTTGGCTAAAGAAATAATCAATTGCTTATTCGTTACAGGGCTTGTTGCCACAGCATTGTAAGCACCATGCAATTCTTCATGTTCTATAGCATGAATGAACATTCTGCACAAATCATCAATATGGATCCAACTCACCATTTGTGTTCCCGAGCCCATGACAGTTGCCACTCCTACTTTCAAAGGTTTTTCAAATTCAGCTAAAGCACCGCCTTCATTACTTAAAACAATACCGATCCTTAATTTCACCAAACGTTTTTGCAATGCTTCAACAGGCTCAATACTTTCTTCCCAAAGTTTACAAGTATTCCCTAAATATGCTGTATCAGCGATTGCATTCTCTTTAAATCCGTCCTGCAAACTTTCTGCTGTATCCGGGCCATACCAACCAATGGCAGATGCGCTCACCACAGTTTTCACATGATTGGGAATCTCTTTTAATGCTTTTACGATTAATGCGCTGCTTTGCGTTCTGCTGTCAACAATTTCTTGTTTTCTTTTTTCGCTCCATCTTTTATCAGCAACACCTGCACCGGCTAAATGAATGATATAATCTGCTTTTGGTATTGCTTCTTTATCGATGGTTTGATTTTCTACATTCCAATTTGCATAAGAAACAGATGCAAGTTGAAGGTTGACGATTGACGATTGACGGCTCAAAACAATTACATCGTATCCTTTCTCAATCAGCATTTTTGTAATATGCTTACCAATCATTCCTGTCCCTCCGGTAATTAAAACTGTTGCCATTTTTTTTATTTGAAAGCAAAGATGAGAAATGAATTATGAACCCATCATTTTGATTAATAAAAAGATATTTATTTTTGCTGACCGTTTATGATCAATTTGGTGTTAGGGAATAACTTAATTATTTTAAGCTCTTCGTCTTTTGTTACACGCCCATTGAGTTCAAGGTTTGCTATTTTAATTTTTGCCATCTCTTCGGGAATTATTATTTCTTTCAAAAATGAAATATGCAGGAATTCAATTCTTTCAATTAAATAAATATCTGGAGGGATTGCTTTGACATTGCTTATTGTCAGGTCATCCATTTGTTTTGAATACTTGAAAATAGAATTATCCGGATTAAACTTAGTTTTATTATTGATTGCCCACCCTATTTCAGGCTTCAAAGTGTAATCGTTTTTGTTTTGCGAAAGTCCTATTAAACCCGCCCAGAATTCCATTTTATACGTCTTTTTATTAATCTCATCTTCTAATATAAAAGGAACTTTAACGATCTCGGATGCCAAATTGTTGATCTGTGTTATAGGTTTTAGATCAGTCCTCTTACCTTCTTTCGTGTATGGGAAAAACTTAATGATCCAACCATCGATAGTTGTAGGTGAGCCATACTTTTTTTCAGTGTGTGCTTTAACCATATCCATCCAAAATGCTTTATCGAAATTCCCTTTTTTCGATTGTATTATTTGCTTGATAATTGGCTCAAGTTCATTGGTCCACCATTCTAATTTAAATCGGGATATATATTTAACCTTCTCAAGAATTTTTTCCCAGTCTTGAGTTGTTCCTTCTATTGTTATTCGAGGAATACCGCATCCGATAATAATCACTTTATAATTAAAATATTCTTTTACAGTTTCCATTACTGTTATCTGACTAACAATTTTTGAGGTTGCAGTTGTTGTAGAAAAATTAGCAGTCAGAATGTTTGTTAATTTCTTTCCTGTATAATCAGAAATCTGATTCACAAATTGAGGGAAAACTCCTTCCCAGTTACTATTTGGATTTCCTAATGCAATATCATTTGCTTCTATAATTAGATCTTTTTTATTTTCAAAATTCACGATATCTTTCCTGAACTCTTCTGCATTATTTGAGATATGCCTTGCGAAACCCTGACTGATCAGCAACCAAATAATATCCGGCGAAATAACAAATGGCCGATGTTGTTGATAAGCAGTTAAAATACCCCGCAAGAATGGATGTTCGAAATAATAAACCAAACTATCCGGAAGTTGGGATCTTTTTTCTAT
>CAIVCF010000178.1 GCA_903904335.1 uncultured Chitinophagaceae bacterium
AAGAATTTTATCGAAATTCGTTTTGATGTTGTGCATGTTGATTAAGCTTGTTTAGTCACTTACTTAGACAACTGTGCAACATCTTTTGTCCCTTCTTTTTCAAAATTTAACTCCGCCAACGGGTTAATATAACTATAATAATAATGATCAGTCCAATCATAATACATTCTTACATACAATGTAATGCAAAGTAAACATTGTTTGTTGCTTTTTAATAAGCCGTGAAAGATGTAAGTATTCGCAGCCCTTATGTAACAATATTCCTGATGACTGAAATTATCTTTAAACAATAAAACCGGGCAACCAAAATCGGGTGATGCAGGTTTATCAATTAAATAATTTATTATGAAAAAGTATGTTGCAATTTCAATTATTATGATTGGGTTACTTGCAGGGTATACACAAATTGTAAGTGCACAAAGGCATTATGTTGATCAACGACCAAAAGCAAGTGTTGTTGTAAGATCAACAGCTCCTTCCGGGAACCATGTTTGGATTTCAGATGAATGGACTTGGCGTGGCGGCAGGTATGAAAATGTACCGCAGCATTGGGAAGTTCGGCCACCAAATCACAGACATTGGGTTTCAGGCGAATGGAAACATCATGCCGGTCATGGAAATTATTGGGTTGAAGGGCATTGGAATTAAGTTGTAAGGTTGTTTTAAGAGTAAGGAGCCCTGCTTATTGCAGGGCTTCTTTATTTATGGTAGGAACATCATTAATATGTCGTTAAATCAGTATGTTAAACAACGCAACCTTTTTTATATTGACAAAAAATTCTTTTACTTTACATTCTTCTATTAAGATAGTGATAGAGACAGTAAATTAATTATAAAAGAAGATGAGTCTTTCAAAAGCGCAACGGATTTTACTTTTTGCTTCGGGCTTATGGTTTTTCGGTGAAGGCTTATTCGGACCTTTGTTTGCCATTTTTACAGAAAAAATAGGTGGTGATCTGTTAGACATCACTTGGGCATGGTCCATCTATTCCATCGCATTAGGTTTATTATATTTTCTCTTCGGAAAAATATTAAACAAATCAAAGTACAGGGTTCATGCAATGGTTTTTGGTTATTTCCTCAATGCAGTATTTACTTTCGGATATATTTTTGTTCATAACACAATCGAATTATTTATTATTCAGATCGGTTTTGCTTTTGCCGAATCATTAAGCACACCAACATGGGATTCTTTGTTTGCAGAGCAGTTGGAAGATCCGGGTGATTCTTTTTTCTGGAGCCTATCTGGGGGGCAATCACATATTGTTACAGGCATTGCTATTGCAATAGGAGGATTGATCACTTACTATATTTCGTTTAATTTCTTATTTATCATGATGGGTTGCATACAAACCATAGCCATGATCATGCAGGCAAGATTTCTTTTTCTGAAAAAAAGATAACACTAAATAATTATCACAATTTATTGATCCGGGTTCTTCAATAAACAAACTCGCAAATAAATTCCAAAGGATTTATTTAAAAACATAGAACTTTCCGTCATGAAAAAAATCATATTGTTTACAGCCGGCTTTTTTATGATGATCTGCGCAATGACACAGGACAAGCCTTCTTATGTTTTGTATAACGCAAAAGGCAAGAAAGTATCCTATTCAAAAATGCTGAAAGTATTGCTGCAAAATGATATTGTGATGATCGGCGAATCGCATAATAATCCCATCAGCCATTGGATGGAATTAGAGATCACGAAAGATTGTAAAGCACAACGCAATATTGTGATGGGAGCAGAAATGTTTGAACAGGATAATCAACCTGCATTGGATTTGTATCTGCAGGGAAAGATTACTGTCAAAGGGTTTGATAGTAGTGCACGCCTCTGGAAAAATTATAGTACCGATTATGCACCTTTGGTGAATTTTGCCAAAGAAAACAATATTGTTTTTGCTGCTACCAATGTTCCGCGCAAATATGCAGCTATGATCTCTAAAGGTGGATTTGAAGCATTGGATACTATTACTGTAAAAGAAAAAGAATGGATCGCTCCATTACCCATTTCGTATGATCCCGAATTACCCGGTTATAAGAATATGCTGACGATGATGGCAGGTCATAGTAGTGCTAATATGCCCAAAGCACAAGCTGTTAAAGATGCAACCATGGCTTATTTTATTTTGAAATATTATGAACCCGGCAAGCTCTTTATTCATTATAACGGTAGTTATCATTCACAAAATCATGATGGCATTGTCTGGCATTTAAAACGCAGTAAACCCGATCTGAAGATCGTAACAGTTACAACAGTCAGTCAAAAAGAGATCAAACATTTGTTGGAAGAAAATAAAAATACTGCAGATTTTATTATTTGTGTGGACGAAGACATGACCAATACTTATTAAACAATCAATTCTTCACTTGCCATTTCCTATCAATCATTTATTTTCGGTGCATGGCATTATTGGAAGTGAAAGGAATTTCTAAAAAATCAAATAAGCAATGGATCGTAAAAGATATTTCTTTTACCCAGCAAGCTTTGCAAAAGATCGTTATTGCAGGAGCAACAGGTTCAGGTAAAACAAGTTTACTTAAAATGATTGCCGGATTACTGCAGCCCGATGCAGGTGAAATTATATTCAATGGTAAAAAAGTTGTCGGCCCGAATGATCAATTGATTCCCAGTCATAAAAAGATCGCCTATTTAAGTCAGCATTTTGAACTGAGGAATAATTATCGTGTACATGAATTATTAGAGATGAATAATAAGATCGCAGAAACAATGGCAGAAAAAATTTATGCGGTCTGTCGTGTCACTCATTTGCTGAAACGCAGAACAGATGAGCTTTCCGGCGGAGAGCGGCAAAGGATCGTATTAGCGGGATTATTAACTTCTTCTCCTGAATTATTGTTGTTGGATGAACCTTTTTCCAATTTGGACATGATGCATAAACAGGTGATCAGGTCTGTAATTGAAGATATCCGATCACAACTCAATATTACTTGTATCATGGTATCGCATGATGCCGGTGATATACTTTCATGGGCTGACAGGATTTTGATACTGAAAGACGGTTCACTCATACAGGATGCAACTGCAAAAGAAATTTATTATCATCCTGTTGATGAATACGCTGCCGGGTTATTTGGCCCTTATTATGTAGCGGATGATAGTTTTGTGAATGCATTCAGGATTGAAAAGCATACCATACTTCGTCCTGAACAGTTTGTCTTAACAACAGAAATGGATTCAGTCATCAGCGGAGAAGTCAAACAAAAATTATTTTTCGGAAATCATTATTTAATCAATGTTGCGATGAAAGGCAGTATCATTCCTGTAAGAACAAACGATCATCAGATCAAAGCAGGAGATAAGGTCTATTTGAAACTGAATATAGCCGATTGAATATTACAAGTATCCCAAAAAGCCTGAGGACTTGTATATTTGAGATATAAACAGTATGTTTAAAATAAAAAATCAAGTATGAAAGCTACAGGTACGGTTAAATGGTTCAATGCAGCCAAAGGTTTCGGGTTCATTACCGTTGATGAAACCAAAGAAGATGTATTTGCACATTTCAGCGCTATTGCATCCGATGGGTATAAATCATTAGCAGAAGGCCAAAAAGTGGAATTCGAAATCACACAAGGCGCTAAAGGTGCAATGGCACAGAATATCAAGGTGATTGCATAAATTTTTATGCAATCCATAATGATCATTACAAAACCACTTTCTCTTTTTTGCGAGAAGAAAATAATCACCTATGGGCAAAGGAAGGTTGGAAGCATTCAGTGATGGAGTGATTGCCATCATCATCACCATCATGGTATTGGAATTGAAAATTCCGCATGGCGATGACTGGAATGCATTGAAAGGGTTATTGCCTGTGTTTGTAAGTTATGTATTGAGTTTTGTGAACATCGGCATTTATTGGAACAACCACCATCATTTATTTCAATCGGTGGAAAGGATCAACGGCAAAGTGATGTGGGCAAATATCCTTTTATTATTCTGGTTGTCCTTGGTGCCTTTTGCAACGGGTTGGATGGGAGAGAATCATTTTACAGAATTACCTGTTGCTGTAATGGGTTTTATTTTGGATATGTCGGGTGTTGCTTATTATATTTTATCAAGGCACTTGATCGCTTTGCATGGAAAAAAATCCAAATTAGCAACAGCAGTCGGCATAGATAAAAAAGGTATTCTCTCTTTAGTATTTTATACAGCCGCTATACCATTGGCTTTTGTGAATACAGGTATCAGCATGGCATTATATGTATTGGTAGCCATGATGTGGTTTATTCCTGACAGGAGAATTGAAAAAAAATTAATGGAAGAGAAGGATTAAAATCAGCTTCCTCTTGAGCCGCCTGTTTTGATAGGCTTCTTACCTACATTTACAGCTTTTCCGGGTTTGGCGATGAATTTAGAACCACCTGCTGCATTCAGGTTCTTGGTAGTATTGTTGCCGGTCTTTCCGCCTTTTTTATCATTGATATGAAATGCCATAAGAATTGTTTTATTTATTCAAATATAATATTGTTTTTTGAATGCATGAAAATGTGTTGCTGTTAAAGTTGCACTTAACTTTATAATTATGAAAGCAGCAACAAGCAATGAATTGAAACAGGAACTGCAGGCTTCTTCTTCCAAACAATTAATAGAACTCTGTTTGCGTTTGGCAAGATTTAAAAAAGAGAATAAGGAATTGCTGACATATCTGCTGTTTGAAGCAAATGATGAAGCAGCTTATATTCAATCCTTAAAGAATGATATGGATGAACAATTTGCTCAATTAGCGCATATCAATCTTTATCTCACCAAAAAAAGTTTGCGCAAAATATTAAGAAGCACCAATAAATATATACGCTACACCGGTTCAAAATTGGCAGAAACAGAACTGCTCATTCATTTTTGTAAAAATATTATTGCGGCGAAAATCCCTTTTCATAAAAGCACTGCATTATCCAATTTGTATAACCAGCAATTAAAAAAAATAAATGCAGCTGTTGCATTGCTGCATGAAGACCTGCAACATGATTATTGGAAAGAGATAGAAGTGATAAGTAGCAAATAAAAATCAAAAAGAAATTCCCAGATTAATATAAGGCAGTAAAGATTTTGACTGATCGCAATACATGGCGCTTATTTCCAAAGGACCGAGAATAAAATTATATCCGAAACTGAGTGAGTAGCCTGAAAGGAATTTTGCATTCTCAGGTTTGAAATCCCTGTCGACAAAATCATAGAAAGCAATATTCGATTTTCCGATCACATACATATTACTGTATAATTGAAAACGCATTCCCAGCATTAATGAAGTAACGCTGTTGGTTAAAACCGTCCCTTCATCCAATCCTGCAAATACAACTTGGTTACGATATACATTGGTCAAACCGCCGATACTGAATGAATTGATAAAATTATTCTGCCTCTTAAAATTAATGTCGGCTTGCAATTGAGTGAATATATTCACACGTTTGCTTACCGGGAAATAAGTTTCGGAGTTCAGTTTCAAATAGCTGTAGTTCGTGAAATCAATCCCGAGTGAATCGTAATTCTGAATTCTAGCATTGTTTACATTAATGTCTAGTTCCTGGGTTTGTTTGGCAGTAAAGCCAAATTCAAATTCGGTCTTGCTTCCCTTTTTCGGATAGATGGCATTACTTAATGAATTTGCTTTTACAAAAAAATAGCCGCTCCAGTAATTAATATATCCGCTTACATCAATTTTTGCGGGGATATCGGGCTTGTAGTGGAGGCTTTCAAAACGTCCGCCTATGCCAAAAGAAAGACTCCTTGTTGGAGAGAAACGGCCGTTTAGGTCACCTAAAAAATATCCCTGATTATACAAACCTTGTTTATTAAAATTATTGTATGCGTTGATACTTACAGATTCTAATTGGGTTGTGCCTGTTACAGAAAGGGATTTTTGTTTTCCGAAGAACTGTATCTGTTCACCGCGAATACGAAGATTCTCTCCGAGATTAACAGTCAACTGCGATCTTGAATATGGTGTCAGAAAATTGTGTGATGTAATATTACCGATCAAACTGATACCAGTAAATTTATTGTAATTGACACCTAACTTAAGAAATGTAAAAGGGTTTTCTTCTACATCAAATACGATCTTATAAGTTCCATCTTTCAACTGCACTAAAGAATAAACGATCTTTTTATAATAATTGGTGCCGAATGCATTCCTTACTTTTTCTGACAGATCAAATTGATCATAATATCTGTTCAGGTGAAAAGCCAGGCGGTTAAAAAAGAAATCAGGATTGGTTTTATGCAAACCTTTTATTTCATAAGCAGTTATTTTTACAGAATCAGGTCCGGGTAATAAAGAACCTGACTGCAATTTATCTTCACCGTAAATGGCATTGAGTGAATCGGCCAATCTCTTTAATACGGGATATAATTCCCTGCCTTTTTTTATTCCTTCATCAATAATTTCACTGGATGATCCGAAACTTCCCATAGAATAATCATCTAAAGGATGCATGATCAGAATATCGCATAATTTTTCTTCTTTTTTAGCATCCTCATTTTCCCTGAAAAAAGCTATTTGCAATAAAACCTGAAATACATTGGTGATCTTTTCTTTTGATAATAATTGCCCCGCAACATTGCTCCCGATCACAATATCTGCTCCCATTTCTTTTGCATTGATCACAGGAAAATTTCTAACGATACCACCATCAACCAATTTCCTGTTTTTATAATTCACGGCAGTAAAAATGGTTGGGATTGCCATACTTGCCCTTGCAGCCTGAATTATTTCGCCGCTGTCTAACACCACCATATCGCCATTGGCAACATCTGTTGCAATGCATTTAAAACTTCTCGGAAATTTCGAAAAATCTTTAATTTGATGAACCGGAAAAAAAACTCACTGAACTTTAGCCATAATTCTTCCGATTCGAGTACACCATTCGGTATGCGTAAAGTTTTATCCACCCAGGGAAGTTCAACAGCATATTTTGAATAGTCTTCTTTTTCCTGCATACCGAATAAACGAAGTGAAGAAGCATTGGATAAAAGCATTTCCCAATCCATTTCTCTTCCCATTTGCTCAATAGAGTCGGCAGAATAACCGCTTGCATACAATGCCCCGATAATGCCCCCCATACTTGTTCCGGTTACATAATCGATTTTTAATCCTGCTGAATCAATGGCTTTTAAAATACCGATATGCGCCAAAC
>CAIVCF010000179.1 GCA_903904335.1 uncultured Chitinophagaceae bacterium
AGTGATGGTTTGTGTATTGGTGATATTAGTTGTAAGATCAGGAAATAATTCATTTGTATAAACCAATCTTACTCTTGGATCACTGAGTTCTTTTAAATTGCCCCGAAGCGGATTATTACTACTGGTCTTATCCTGAAGATTGGGTTCAATGTTGTACCAGGCTAATTTTGCACGATTTTTTCCATAGCTCAAATCGTTGGATAAAGTAGCTTCCGGAAAACGCAGAGGAGTTGATGCCAATGCCCATGCTACTAATGGAAAACGCAGATCGATATTACTTGTGGAACCTTCAAAGTCATCAATATAAATCGCACCATTGCTTCCTGTTCCGATCTGCGGCGGATGACCCGGTTTAAAATAAGCGGCTTCACCATAAGCAGTGATCGTTGACATTGTTTTGGTTGAATAATAAGGAAGCTTATCCAACAATCTTGTAAGCCCCGGCCAGTCTGATTTGTAGCTGAAATCAACTCCGTACATCGTATTGCGTATCGGGTCTTCTCCATAACTCATCTTCGTGAAGAAAGGCCTTTCATTCAATCTCTCCAATGTACCTCCTATCGACATTTTTTTATTCAACACATAATCTAACCGCAATCCTAAAAAACCTCTTTGCTGCATTCCGAAACCCGCATTATTCTCATAAGCAACATTAACAGGAACACCTGAATTTAAAACTGCCTGATTTAATATTTTTACAGTTCCCAAATTATAATCAATCGCATAATCAACACCTTCTATCAATGTTTGTCCGCCAGCTGTAACTCTTACAGAGCCCTGCGGAATATTAAATGCGCCTAAAGATATTTCACTGCTGCTCGAACCCTTTGCTTGTCCTTGCATAACAAAACGATCAAGGTTTGCCTGAGTTTGTGCAATGGCTTTGATGGAATCATATAAAGCATAAAAGACATACTTCTGTTTTATGGATTGTGCCTGATTCGCAAATGCCAGTGTATCGAGGTCTCTTCCAAAAGGTTCCAATTCAGGAAAGATGATCTTTCCTTGCTGAGATAAAATAGTAAAGCCTTCCACATAATCGAATATACCATCCGGTTGCGGATCATTTCTGCTGTTCAGCCTGTCTAAATTCAAAATCGAAAGAAGCGGTTTACCGCTTACTGATGGAGATGATTCCGGTAAGTATCTATTCAATCCTCCACTGGGTTGCTGATATAAAACATTCATCTGAAATCCATCTTTTGAAATACCTGATAGATCCAATGAATACACGTTCTTCATCATCAATTTCCAAATCGGCAAATTGGTTCTTGCAGAAGTTGCTTTTAATAGTTTCAGGAATAAAACTTTTTGTACGCCTTGTGTTGAATCGAGTGTTACATCCTGTGAAAATTCTCCCACCTGGTATACTCTTCCGTTTGATGTATATTGATAAGCTACTGCCAAAACATCATCGGGCTGTAATTGCGCATTGAGTGAAATGAAACCGATCTGCGGATTAAAATAAAATTCATTGGAAGATAATTTTCTTGCATATATTTTTTCAAAATCATTTACAGGCGTCAATCCTTTTCCCACCAGAAGGTTGTTGACCAATGAAGGATCACGATTAGAAATATTTCCTGCCAAAGAACTGTAGAGATCATTGGCTCCATTGAATGGTAATGCACTGCCGGATTGTGAATGCACATTTGGATTATGAGGTTGCGATTCG
>CAIVCF010000180.1 GCA_903904335.1 uncultured Chitinophagaceae bacterium
AAGAACACCACCAATTTTAAACAGGAACTGGACATGCATAAAGCCAGCTTTACTGCATCATTCGATTACGGAGACAAAGCAACTATTTCCTATACTTATTATTCTTTACGGCATTTACCATTCACTGTTTTAATGGATGTAACCATTACTGCAAAAAAAAATATTGTTGTCAATGCAGCAAGTGTAATGGAAGCGCCTGATGCATTAAAAGATGTTCAGAATTATTATAATGAGATCGATCGTCCGCATGTGGTGATCAGTTTGCTTACATCCACAGCCAAAAGCCCCACCGGAAAATTATTGATGTGCGCATCCAATACATTTTTATTTAATGAACAACATGGACAAGAGCCTCGTGTGATACATGAAATGTGGGATAACAATATGCATCTGATGAAATTTTCTAAAAAATTAAATGCAGGCGAAACGTATCATTATAGTATTGCAGGCACATCAATTACTTCTGCGCATCATGATGATCCTTTGAATGAAGCAGAAAGGATGACCATCTTTGCGAAATTAGAAGGAAGAGAAAGATTGATTCAATTCCATCAGAAAGCTTGGGATGAATTATGGAAGAGTGATATTGTTGTTGAAGGTGATGATCAATCACAGCAAGACATTCACAGCATGTTGTATCATTTATATTCTTTTGTGAGAGAAGGTACTGCATTATCACCATCGCCAATGGGCTTATCCGGACTGGGTTACAACGGACATGTTTTTTGGGATGCAGATCTGTGGATGTATCCGGCATTATTGGTATTACATCCCGAAATGGCAAAGAGTATGATCGAATATCGTTTTGAAAGATTGGAAGCTGCGAAAAGAAATGCATTCAATCATGGTTATAAAGGAGCAATGTTTCCATGGGAAAGTGCAGGAACAGGTGCAGAAGAAACGCCGGTGTGGGCATTGAGTGGACCATTTGAACATCATATCACTGCCTGTGTTGGATTGGCTGCATGGAATTATTATTGTGTTACTCAGGATAAAGAATGGTTGAAAGAAAAAGGCTGGCCTTTACTAAAAGAAACAGCAGATTTCTGGGCAAGCAGGGTGGAAAGAAATGGCCCCGGAAAATATGATATTAAAAACGTAGTGGCAGCAGATGAGTGGGCAGAGAATGTAGATAATGATGCATTTACCAATGCTGCAGCAAAAGCCAATTTGCAAAATGCAACAGCTGCCGCAAAAATTTTAGGTGTTACTGCTGATGCCGACTGGACGAATGTTGCTAATAATATTCCGATACTCAAATTTTCGGATGGTGTTACAAAAGAACATGCAACATACAGAGATACCGGCATCAAACAAGCCGATGTAAATTTATTGGCGTATCCATTAAAAGAGACCACAGATCCGATACAAATAAAAAAAGACCTCGAGTTTTATGAGAAGAGAGTACCTAATGAAGGAACACCGGCCATGACACAAGCTATTTTTACATTGTTATATTCCAGATTGGGCGATGGTGAAAAAGCATATCATTGGTTTAAA
Organism: uncultured Chitinophagaceae bacterium; assembly: GCA_903904335.1. Lineage (GTDB taxonomy): Bacteria > Bacteroidota > Bacteroidia > Chitinophagales > Chitinophagaceae > CAIQDX01. Next base: position 1,501 of record CAIVCF010000180.1, read on the forward strand.
GATGCGTATGTCCCTAATTTGAATCCGCCATTTAATGTTATTGCAGAGACCAAAGGAGGCACCAACCCTTATTTTGCAACAGGTGCCGGCGGAATTATACAAAGTGTAGTGATGGGTTTTGGGGGATTGGAAATCACACCTAACGGAGTTACACAGATCAAATCATCATTACCAAAGCAATGGAAAAAACTGACGATAACCGGTGTTGGTACAGAAAAGAAAACGTTTGCAGTGAATAAATAATTGATTTTTTTTTGAGGAAAGTTTAATTTATCAAAGAAAAACTTACCTTCATACCTCTCTTTTATATTGAAAAAGATTGCTGTTATATCGCTGATGGGCATTTTGCTGTTTAACTGGTATGGTTACCGTTTTGTAGCTGATTACTTTGAAAACAAAGCATCCAATGAAATGCAGGCCCAGCTTGATTTAAACAACTATGCAGAATCTGAATTGATTACTATTAAAGTTCCCCTCAGTCTTCCTTACGGACCCAACTCTCAAAATTTTGAAAAAGTAAACGGTAATATTGACATTCACGGCGTAAGTTATCAGTATGTAAAACGCAGGTTTTATAATGATACTTTAGAGTTGAAGTGTATCCCCAATACTGCAAAAACGACGATCAAAAATGCAAGGGACGAATTCAGTAAATTGGCGAATGATTTTGTAAATCTTTCTGCTTCTAAAAAATCATCCGGTAATCACGGCCATAGCTTAAAATATTCTATACAGGATTTTACAGGCGATCATTATTTTGATATACATCAATTAGCATTATCTGTTAAGCCTGTACATAATGTATCTGCATTTCAGAGATTTAGTTCTATTTATCTCGACAGGTTAGAGCAACCTCCGCAAGCATAGTATCTCACTATAGCTCCTAACCTTTTTCTATTATTATTTTTTAAATCATTTTCTGAAATGAAAAAATTCATTTTGGGTCTCTTTATTGCGGCCACTTTATTTGCTTGTAAATCAAATACTGACTATAAAACTTATTTGCATAACCCTGAGTTATTTTCTTCTACGGTTCATCAATTGAATGATGTGGTGATGGGAAATAATTTTCCTCCAATGATCGCAGCACGTAATTATGTTTATGCCGCTGTTGCTGCATACGAAGTGATCGCTGCTCAGGATCCTCAGCATTACCAATCATTGGCCGGTCAGGTGCATGGTTTAACTGAATTGCCTAAACCCATTGCAGACCAACCGATCGATTATGAATTAGCTGCCTTATTAACTTATATTAAAGTAGGTGAAGCTGTAACATTTCCTGAAGGAAGTATGCAACACTATAAAGACAGTATCTTAAATGTGGCCCGTGATAAAGGATTGCCCGAAAATATTGAAAAAGCATCTCAGCAATTTGCCGACAGCATCAGTGCGGCAATAATCAAATGGAGTAAAAAAGATAATTATTTAGCAACAAGAGGAGCTGAAAAATATACAGTGAATGAAAAAGATCCATCTCGTTGGGTTCCTACACCTCCGATGTATGCTTCTGCTACTGAGCCGCATTGGAAAGAGATCCGCCCGATGGTGATTGATAGTGCGAATTTATTTGCACCACCGCCACCTTTTAAATTTGATATCACAAATAAAAACAGCGATTATTATAAACAAACAATTGCTGTAAAAAATGTTGGAGACAGTTTAACTGCTGAACAAAAACACATTGCAGATTTCTGGGATGATAATCCTTTTAAGATGAATGTGACCGGACATATCATGTACGGCAGCAAGAAATTTTCTCCTTCTGGTCACTGGATGAGTGTGGTTGGTATTGCTGCAAAAACTGCCAAGGCAGATTATGCAACAACAGTATATGCTTTTGCCAAAACAGGTATTGCTTTGTTTGATGCATTCATCGAATGCTGGTGGGTAAAATATACTTACAATACCATCAGACCAGAAACAGTGATCAATAAATATATTGATATCAACTGGAGACCTTATTTACAAACGCCTTCTTTCCCTGAATATACCTGCGGACATTCAACAATTTCCGCATCTGCCGCTCAAGCACTGACCAGTGTTTTCGGCGACAATTTTTCTTACACCGACAGTACAGAATTGGAATTCGGTATCAAGAACAGGTCATTCAAATCATTCAGGGATGCGGCTTTGGAAAATAATCTCGCCCGCTTTTATGGTGGTATTCACTTTCATCCATCCTGTTTGGTAAGTACTGACATGGGAACCAAAGTTGGTGACTATGTGGTGCAGAAACTGAAAATGAAAAAATAAAAAAAGTAGCAAAGAATTATTGACTTCATCTTATCACTAAACAGTTTGTACATGCGTGTACATGTTGTGCGGTGATATGTGAAACAAAAACATAAAATAAAAAAAGTTCAAATTTTTATTATCTAAGGTTCATAAACAGATTCGCTCCTCTGTTTCTACTCAGGAGCTTATTTTAAAAACAAACAAAAAACATAAAATAAAAAAGTTCAAATTTTTATAAATAATGTTCATAAACAAATTCGCTCTTTTGTTTCTACATAAGAGCCCTTTTAAAAACAAACAAAAACATAAAATAAAAAAAGTTCAAATTTTTATTATCTAAGGTTCATAAACAGATTCGCTCCTTTGTTTCTACTCAGGAGCTTATTTTAAAAACAAACAAAAAAATTAAAAATAAAAAAAAGTTCAAATTTTTATAAGTATAAGTTCATAAACAAACACCCCCTTTTGTTTCTACAAGAGGGGCTATTTTAAAAATATTCAGCAATTCTCATTAAGTAATTTTTTAAAAACCTAACAATGAAAAAATTATCTATTGGCATCATAGTGATGCTACTCTTCGTAAAATCTTTTTCTCAGGGATGTGTTGCCATCCGCAGTAACGGCGGATTTTGTACAATGACACATACCGACAGCAGTAAATGGCAATTGAGTGTTAACAACCGTTTTTTTAAATCATATAAACATTTTATCGGAACGGAGGAACAAAAGCAACGACAGACATTGGGTAATGAGGTGATCAATCATCAATTCACAACTGATATTACATTAACGCATAAGATCAATTCAAGATGGTCGTACATGATCAATCTTCCGATAGCATCTAACTCCCGTTCTTCTTTATATGAGCACAACAATGTGGGAAGATATTTGACACATTCTTTTGGTGTAGGTGATATTCGTTTTGCAGTATATGATTGGATATTAGATCCTGCAAAAGGAAATAAATTTAATATACAGTTGGGCTTGGGCATTAAACTGCCAACCGGAAATTATAATTGCCAGGATTTCTTTCATGTAACCAAAGATTCACTGAGAGTGGGCCCTGTTGATCAATCTATTCAGTTAGGTGATGGCGGTACAGGAATTACGTTTGAATTAAATACATTTTATAACATCTCCCGTCAATTCAGTTTATACGGAAACTTTTATTATTTAAGTAATCCGCAGGATGTAAATAGTACTTCTACAGCAAGAGGAGGCGCCGTTTCATCATCATCCATTCAAAACACAAGCAATGTAATGAGTGTGCCTGATCAATATATGTTCAGAGCAGGGGCATCCTTTATATTTAATGCATTTACAGCATCAATTGGTGTTCGTGATGAATGTTTACCGGTGAATGATCTTATCGGCAGCAGTCACGGTTTCAGAAGACCTGGATATATTATTTCTGCCGAGCCCGGCATTACGTATCAAATAAAAAAATTAAATCTGTATGCTTATGTTCCTGTTGCATTGGTTCGTAACAGAACGCAAAGTGTACCTGATCAAATCACAACACAATTAACCGGGGTATACACACATGGCGATGCGGCGTTTGCAGACTATGCTGTTAATATCGGATGTAGTGTAAGATTTTAATTGTAACGCATTTCCTTAATAAAATCATTTTAGATAAAGTTTATAAATAAACAGCTTAGTTGTTTTAACAACAGAGCTATATCAAAACCATATTAATCACTTAAAACCTAACAACAATGCAAACTGTTTTTAAAAATAGAAGGCTGGTACTTCTATCGGTGATTATGCTTGCCTTTATGAATATGTTGCAGGCACAAACAGACGAAGATGCAATTATGATGTCGAAAAATAATTTATGTTCAGGCATCATGTACGGTCACAGCAGTTGGAACAATTACTGGGAAGGAACGCTTAAACGAGATAATCAAAATATCGGAACTGTTTCTACAAATATGTTCAGCATCATGGAGAATTATGGCGTTAACCGCAGATTGAATATCATCGCTAATCTTCCTTATATAGAAACAAAGGCTTCAGCGGGAACATTGCACGGCATGAAGGGTTTGCAGGATCTTTCCGCATGGGTTAAATGGATGCCTATTGAAAAGAATCTGAAGAAAGGAACGATATCCTTATACCTGTTAGGCGGCGCATCAGTTCCTGTTTCAAATTATGTGGCAGATTTTCTTCCGCTTTCCATCGGTCTGCACAGTAAAACACTATCAGGAAGGATTATTGTGGATTATCAATTAGGAAAATTCTTTACAACTGCATCGGCAACTTATACTTACAGGAGTAATGTTACCATTGACAGAACATCTTATTATACAACAACACTTATTTTAAGTAATGAAGTGCAAATGTCTGATGTAGTGAGTGAAAATTTCAGGATCGGTTACAGGAGCAGCCACTTAATCGCAGAAGCAGTTCTGTCTAATATGACAACATTGACGGGTTTTGATATTCGCAGAAATGATATGCCTTTTCTGAGCAATCAAATGAATGCAACGACAGTGGGGGTGAATTTTAAATACACACTTCCAAAGATATCAGCACTTGCAATCACAGGTGGTGCCAATTATACTATTGCCGGAAGAAATGTAGGTCAGTCCACCAATTTGAATATCGGTGTATTTTATGTTGTTGACTTCAGTCCAAAAAAGAAGGATAAAAAATAAATCCATTTATCAACTTCTTAAATAAAAAAATATGAAAAAAATAATAACGTTTATATCATTAGCAGTAATAACCACAACAATTATATTAATTGCCTGTAACAAAAATGTTTCGGGAAGAACTGATGATCTTCCTGCACTCAATCCTTCGAATGCAGATTTGAATGCAGGCACATGGAAAACAGTAGTATTGAAACGCCCAGATACTTTTGCAGTGGCAACTCCATTGGCTGTTACCAATCCTGCTTATATCGGAGAATTAAATGAGATCAAAGGCTATCAAAAAAATCTTACATCCGATCAGGCAGATAAAATAAAATACTGGGCTGCGGGTGGAGTGTTGAGATGGAATGAGATCATGCGTGGATTAGTTGCAAAATATAATTTGCCGCCATATCAAAATGCGGATGGTACTTATCCAATACCAAGTTCTGCCAATCCTTTTGCATATCCTTTATTTCCTTTTGCGAATCCGCCTTATGCTGCAAGAGCGTATGCATACATCAGTGCTGCACAATACGATGCATTGGTAGCATGCTGGTATTATAAAAGTAAATTTAACCGACCTGCACCTTATGTAGTTGATACTACCATTCATGCAAGTGTTACTAAAACAACACTTCCTTCTTATCCATCTGAAGCAGCTGTGTTGGCAGGTGTTACAACAGAAATGATGATCTTATTTTTTCCGGATGAGATTGCCAATATTCAACAAAAAGCAATTGAACAGGAACAAGCTGCTGTTATGAGCGGTGCTGCTTCACGCAGTGATATCATTGCCGGTGAAGCATTGGGTAGACAAATTGCTGATGTATTTATTGCAAGAGGAAGAGCAGACGGAGCAGGTGCTGCCGTAGGTAATCAAACAATTTGGACTGCTCTTGAAACGAATACGATTGCAAGAGGTGAAACACCTTGGTATAGTTTGGAAGTACCAAAGCGTCCACCTATGTTGCCTGTATTCGGAAAAGTAACTCCATTCCTTTTTGATACCGCAACAACAAGTGCATTAAGACCGGGACCACCACCTGCAACAGCCGGTGATCAAATGAAAACAGAATTAAATGAAGTATATGGGTATATAAAAAATCCGACAAGAGATAATATACGCATTGTTCATTTTTGGGCTGATGGTGTGGGTACTTATACACCTCCGGGACATTGGGATGCAATAGCAGCAGAAGATTTCATCACCAAAAATTTCAGTGAAGTAAGATGGGCGCGCAATATGGCATTATTGAATATGAGTCTAATGGATGCGGGTATTGTTTGCTGGAGCACGAAATATTTTTATTTCAATGCAAGGCCAACACAATTAAATCCGGCAATAAAAACATTAACAGGTATCCCGAATTTCCCGGCATATATTTCCGGTCATTCAACATTCAGTGGTGCTGCAGCAACTATTTTGGGATATATCATTCCAGAAAAAGCAAACGCATACTCAGCAATGGCACAGGAAGCATCCCTGTCAAGATTGGTGGGTGGTATTCATTATAAAAGTGATTGTACTGTTGGATTAACTGTGGGAGCAAGTGTTGGAAATTATGCGATACAAAGAGCAAAAGCAGATGGCGCGAATTAGTATTATTTTTTATTGATTGTTAGGGGGGTAAAAAATCCTTTCAGTTTCTACTGAAGGGATTTTTATTTTAAAATCACTGCGGTTCCAATAAACAAAACGAATAGGGTTCGATGATGAGGAATTCGTGATTGTATCCAACATCATAATATTTATCCTGCCAGTGATCATACAATTTTTTAGGCGCAGCACCATGTTCTTTAAATGCAAACCAGGTTAAATAAGCAGCTTCGTTGCTGAAATTAAATAAACAGTATAATTTTTTATCGGCAGAAGATCTTAAATATCCTGCAATATGAATATTATGTGGCGTAAGCCAGTTTAAGTTTTTATGATCCGCAACAACTTCTAATTTTTTTCTGATACTGATGAGTTTTTGTGTGGAAGAAAAAATTCGCTGTTCAAGAGTTTCTTCTACATCAACCTTTTTATTTTTTTGCCAGTCAATAACGGGACGATGCATCCAACGGTTATCATAACTCTTTCCTGCATCCTGTAAATAAGAATAATCATTGGTGTAACCCAATTCATCGCCATAAAAGATCATCGGTAATCCGCCGATAAAAAAACTCTGCGCCTGCATCAATAAAATTTTTCTCACCGACAAATCAATATCAGTTTCATTATTTTCCTGCAAAGCTTTTTCCAATCCGCATAATGATGCTAATGATCCGCTGATGCGTGCATCCTGTGTTTTTGGATTCACAGAAAATAATGCTCCTCTGGCTGGCGAATCTTCCTGCACACCGGAATAATAATTTTTTAAAAATTTACGATGCTCATAAGGATTGTATCCTGTTTGTTCGATCATATAATCATCATACCCTAAACCAATATCATCATGACAACGAGTGTATGTTATCCACGAAGTTCCAAAAGGTTTTTGCAAGATCTCATGTTGTGCAGCCAACATTACTCTTGTATCGCCTGTAGCCAAAGCATCCCATTGTAATGCCATTTGTGTGGCGTTATATGCAAAGTCACATTCCTTTGCAGTGTATAATCCTGTTCCAAAATATTTCATGATCTCTTTGGGTGCAACAATGGCTTCGCCTAATAATGCCATGCCCGGTGTGGCAACTTGCACACATTGTTTTATCAATCTTAAAATAAGATGTGCTTGCGGTAAATTCTGGCAACCGGTTCCCAATTGTTTCCAAATAAATGCAGGGGCATCAATTCGTAAAATATCTACGCCCAGATTGGCATAAAATAAAATCGTATCCAACATTTCAATAAACACTACCGGGTTACTGTAATTCAAATCCCATTGATAATTATGAAAAACAGTCATCACCCATTTTTTGCATTCTTCCACATACGTAAAATTTCCCGGCGAACTTTCCGGAAAGATCTCAGGCATGGTTCTTTCCATTTGATCGGGGATGGAGCGATCATCAAACATGTAAAAATAATCCTGATATTTTTTATCGCCCTGTTTTGCCTTCTCTGCCCATTCGTGACGATGCGAAGTATGATTTAAAACAATATCAAGCATGAGATACATTTTCTCATTGCTCATCTTTTTTTGAAGATGAATCAGATCTTCAAGCTTACCGAAACGTTCATCCACTTTTCTGAAATCCGAAACTGCGTATCCACCATCGCTTTCTCCCTGCGGACTTTCGAAGATGGGCATCAGGTGTAAAAAATTAACGCCAAGTTTTTTGAAATAATCCAACTTGCTTTCCATGTTTTTAATGTTGCCGCAAAAGCGATCAACATACAAACTCATTCCGGTTATTTCATTACTTAGAAACCAATGACCCTGAATTTCTTTTTCTTCATCACTTGATTTTAAAACATCAGGTCTTTTTTTATATCCGTTTGAAATGGTTTCGATCAAGGAAGAAAATATTTCTTTACTTTTTGCATGATGTCCGTATAATTCATTGTATAATGAACTGATGGCGGAAGTGTTCGCAACAAAACGCGTATAAAATAAATTATCCTTACCCGCAATATCCAATTCGTTTTGCTGTAAGCTCTCTGTTATTTGCTGATGAAGCTGATAATTATACACGGCAATGCTTTTGCTTATTGAAAGATTTGATTGTTTAAGTTTTTGAATGCCTCCATAGCACCTAAATACTCGCAGGTTCTTGCGCCGGCTTTATTTGCATTGGTGATGATATGTTTCCAATCGTCAACTGAAAGTTCTTTAATAGTGGCAAGGTCTTTATCAGATAACTGATACAAAACAGCACCAACAAAAGCATCTCCGGCGCCGGTTGTGTCAACAGGTTTTACAGGAATACTTTCAATTATTTCTGTTTGGTGATTGAAGCCGAGCATGGTTCCCTCTTTTCCCAATGTAATCGCGAATACAGCATTTGTTTTTTCTGAAAATATTTTTGCAGCTTCAGCAATGGTTACTGCTCCGGTCAATAATATCGCTTCTTCATCACTCACTTTAAAAAAATGGCAATGCTTCATAAAATACCAGGATTGTTCAATGAATGTTTGTGTATCATTTTTAAACAACAGTTGGCGATAATTTGGATCGAAGCTTACGAAAATATTTTTCTCAAATGAATTATGCGATAAACTTTTGTAGGCAGCTTTTAAAGGACCGGAAAGAAATCCTGTTGCAGAACCAAAGTGAATAATGGAATATTCAGATATATCGATAGCATTAATTTCTTCTTCGGTTAATTGTCCATCTGCGCCGCGATTAAAATAAAAATCACGTTCGCCGTTTTCCATCAAGGAGACAAATGCAAAAGTGGTAAAATGTTTTTCATCCTGAAAAACCCATTTCGTTGATACACCAAATGATTGCATCACATCAATTAAATGTTTACCAAAGGGGTCTGTACCAACCTTCGCTGCTAATTCTGCCCGGCCCCCCAATGCAGCAATTGCTGCAGCTACATTGGTTGGCGCACCCCCGGCTTTTTTAAGGAAATTATTACCATCAGATAAAGGGCTTCCTTTATCGGTACAAATCATATCGATCAATGCTTCACCAACACAAAGAATTTTACCCCCAGCCCCTAAAGGGGAATTAATATCGTTATTCATTTTCACTTCGTTATTTATTAAAATTAGTTGTTCAATAATTATTTTTAATACTCACTAATACTCTCCTTTAGAGGATAGGGGTTTAATGACCACCTGCCAAAGGCATATTTATTTCCGTATCGGTATTCTTTTTTGTTTTTATTCTTAAAGTAGCTAATGCCGCTAATAATAATAATACTCCTGCAAACGTGATGGCATTGGATGGATTTTTTCCTAAAAAATTTTCATAAACAAAACGGAAAGAAATGGTTTGTAAGATCATAGGAATCACGATCATCATATTTACAATACCCATATACACACCATATCTTTCTTTAGGGATACTGCTTACCACCAAAATGTAGGGTATGCCCATCATACTTGCCCATGCAATACCAAAACCGATCATTGGTGCAAATAGTAAATATTTATTTTCAATCGTTGGAATGATAAATAAAGAAATGGCAGCAAGGATTAAACAGATAACATGTACTGATTTTGCACTGTATTTTTTTGCAAGTCCTACCAATATAAATGCTGACATGAAAGTGATGATGTTATAAAAACCGTTCACTAATCCTGTCCATCCTGTTGCTTCCTGATATAAAGCTCTGTTGTCAACCGAATTGGCATGCCAAACTGATTTTGCAATGCTGTGTGAAATGAATTGCCAATAAACAAACATGGCATACCATTGAAACAAATAAACCAATGATAATTGCCACAAAGTTTTGGGCATGTCTTTGATGGCAGAAAGTATTTCAATGAACGGATCGAATAATCCTCTCTTATTTTCCCTGATATGTTTTAGTTCTTCCGGGGTAGGCGGAATTTCAGGTGTTTTAATAACGGACCATGCTACTGTTCCGATAGAACAAACCGCACCAACAAAGAAAGAACCGAACACCCAATAAGGAATGCCTGCATGTGTTTCGCCGGTAATCACCTGTTGAAATAAATACAAGGAAACATTTGCCAATGTAATGCCCAAACCGGTAAAGAAACTTTGCGTTAAAAATCCGGTTGCTAATTGGTTCGAGGGTAATTTATCTGCAATGAATGCACGATAAGGCTCCATGGCAGTATTATTGGCAGCATCCAATATCCATAATAATCCAACAGCCATCCATAAGGCACTGCTGAAAGGAAATGCAAATAAACACAAGCTGCAAAAAATAGCACCGATCAAAAAGAAAGGTTTTCTTCTTCCAAAACGCGGATGCCATGTTTTATCACTCAATGCACCGATGAGTGGTTGAATCAATAAACCTGTCATCGGCCCGGCTAAATTCAATAATGGTAATTCTTCAGGCTTCGCATGCAGAAAAGTATATAAAGGATTGATGGCTGTTTGCTGTAAACCAAAGCTGTATTGAATTCCGAAGAATCCAACATTCATATTGATGATCTGCCAGAAACTGAGTTGAGGTTTTTTGAACAACATAAGCAGAATGTAAGGTTAATGAATGAATGCGGTAAGTAAACAGCGTTTACAATATTCAGAAGCGGAATTCTTGGTAATACGCATGACCAATCGTTTTGAGTGATTTTTAAAGATAGCATATCGGATTAAATTACCGCAGGAAGAATTTGCTCAGTCACAGCGCAAACGGTTGATGTTTACATCTTTGGTAAAGCCTTTCAAACCCTGTTTCACCGATAAAAAACAAGGGATGATAAGTATCATAAAGAAAAATTTTTTAGTTGTGTAAAATGTACACATATTTGTAGACTAATGTGTACGTTCTACACATATAACAAACGATTGCGAAATCGATGTCATGCCATTTATGAAATTTTTTTGCATTATAACTTGCTTACTGCTTGCTATATCCGGCAATGCTCAACTGTTAAGTTGGTCGCCAACTTTTATTACAGATACATCTTCAACAGTAACCATTACTTGCGATGCAACTCAGGGCAATCAGGGATTAAATAATTATGCTACAACATCTGATGTGTATGTTCATATCGGATTGATTACTTCCAACAGTACTTCTTCATCTAACTGGTTGCATGTTCCATCATTTTCTGTTTGGGCAACAACCAACTCACAAATCCATGCAACCTATCTTGGTAACAATAAATGGCAGTATATCATTACAGGTGGATTGCGAACTTTTTTTGGTGTGACGGATCCAAATGAAAAAATTTTAAAGATTGCGATTCTTTTTAGAAATGGCAGCGGTTCGTTAAAGCAAGCGAATACTGATGCATCAGATATGTATGTTCCTGTTTATTCTGCAACAAGCTTAGCGGTAAGATTGGATGCACCGATTCGTCAACCTTTATATTCGCCTGCATTAGTTCCGGTAACAAAAAAATCAGGTGATAATATTTCAATAACAGCAAACGCCAATCAAAGCAGCGCCATCACTTTATTTTATAATGGAACTCAAATAGCAACTGCATCAGGTGTACAAACACTTTCATCGAGTGCAACTGTTACTGTAGGAACTCAGACAATCATTGCCAATGCAACTGTTGGAAGTACAACTGTTGCAGATACATCAACTTTTTTTGTGTCATCATCAACCGTCTTTGCTCCATTGCCAAGTGGTTTTGTAGACGGCATTAATTATGAAGCTGGAGATACTTCTGCTGTGTTAGTTTTATATGCACCGCATAAAACTCAAATTGTTGTTGTAGGAGATTTTAATAACTGGACGCAATCATCAGCCTATCAAATGAATGAAACATTGGATAGTTTGCGTTATTGGATCCGAATTAAAGGATTAACACCGGGAACAGAATATGCTTATCAGTATGTAATTGATAATTCATTAACCGTAGCTGATTATAATGCTGAAAAAATATTGGATAAAGCAAACGATCCATATATACCCACAACTACTTATCCAAATTTAAAATCATTCCCTTCCGGTGCTACAGGAAATATCGTTAGTGTTTTACAAACAGCAAAACCTGCATACAACTGGCAGGTAACTAATTTTACCAGACCTGATAAAAGAAATTTATCGGTTTATGAATTATGGGTCGGCAATTTTACGGCTGCACAAAATTATCAGGCATTAAAAGACACGCTTACTTATTTAAAAAGATTAGGAATTAATGCAATTGAATTAATGCCGGTTAATGAGTTTGAAGGAAATGTAAGTTGGGGCTATAATCCTAATTTTTATTTTGCACCTGATAAATATTACGGAACTGAAACAGCATTGCGTCAATTTATTGATGCTTGTCATCAACAGGGAATGGCCGTGATAATGGATATGGTACTGAATCATTCTTTTGGCTCATCACCCATGGTTCAGATGTATTATGATGCTACGAATAATATTCCGGCTGCCAACAATCCTTGGTTCTCGCAATATTATACACATGGATATGATGTAGGATATCAGTTTAATAATAGTTCTAATGATACTAAACTGTTCAGAGAAAGAGTAATAGCGCATTGGTTGAAAAATTATCATATTGATGGTTACAGATTTGATCTGGCAAAAGGATTTACGCCAACAAATACATGTGATGCAACAGGAAATAATTGCAACTTGACCGCAATGTCAAATTACGATCAGGCAAGAGTAAATATTTGGGACACATTGTATAATTATCAGCAATCAGTTTCTTCAGGTAGTTATTGCATTCTTGAAATGTTTGCAGATAATTCCGAAGAAAAAGTGGAAGCTAATTATGGCATGATGATATGGGGAAATTTGAATTATGCTTTCAATCAGGCAACAATGGGATATGGCACTAGTTCTTCATGGGATTTAAGTTCCGGTGTTTATACCAACAGAGGATATAATTCTGCCAACTTAGTTACATATCAGGAGAGTCATGATGAAGAAAGATTGATGTATAAGAATGAGGTATATGGAAATAGCAGTGGTTCGTATTCTACAAAAGATACAGCAACAGGATTAAAACGAAATGCAATGGCAGCGGCTTTTTGGGCGATGATACCCGGTCCTAAAATGTTGTGGCAATTTGGAGAATTGGGATTTGACTATTCAATCAATACATGCGCTAATCTCACGGTTGATGCTTCAGGTGCCTGCAGGTTAACACCTAAACCATTGGTGTGGAATTATTATAGCAATGCAAACAGGCTTGCATTGTATAACGTTTATTCAAAATTGTTGAATTTAAGAAATACACCGAAATATATCAATGCATTTACAACAGGTGGTATTACTTATGATTTGGCAAATGCATTCAAATCATTGGTTGTTACCAGCGATTCATTAAGTTTTGTTGTTGTAGGAAATTTTGATGTGGTACCTCAAACAGGTTCAGTTACTTTTCCAACAGCAGGAACCTGGTACAGTTATTTAACAGGCTCGCTCATAACAGCTTCAGGAGCTGCTCAATCCATCACATTACAGCCCGGCGAATATTATGTTTATACCAATCGCAATGCAAATGGTTCATTGGCAACCGCTCTTGCAACTGTGAATGCAGATGCGAATGATCTGGCATTATTCATTGCACCCAATCCGGTTAATGTTTCAACAACGATCCAATATAATTTACCTGCGAGTGGTAATGTATCAATCAGTGTGGTAGATATGAATGGAAGAAAAATGGCAACACTGTATAATGGCTTTAAAACAAAAGGAAAACAAACGGTTCTTTTAAACAGCAACGGATTTAATTCGTCTCAGTTTGCAGGCGGCGTTTACCTTTTGCAGTTGCAGATGAACGGAATGAAAAAGACAGAAAAATTTGTAATAACCAAATGACCAAGCAACGTATGCTAACTAACATTTGTCTGTATTATAGTTATTGTGTAAAAAGTACACCCTCTCATAATACTGCCATAAACTGTGAATTAAAACTCAAGATAGATTGCTAAAATTTTTTACTTGTTAAACCAGTAAACTAAAAATTATGAATGTAAAACGACTGCTTGCTGCGATGGTATTACCGCTGGTATTTTATGCATTACCGGCTCTATCGCAAGACAAGGTGGTTACCGGTAAGGTAACTGATTCTAAAGACGGAAGTGCTATGCAAAATGCCACCGTTAAGGTTAAGGGTACACAAATTATCACTCAAACAGATGCAACCGGATCTTTTAAAATTAAAGTACCGGCTTCAGCTACAACATTGGTTATTTCTTCTATTGGCTTTGCCAACTATGAAGCGCCGATCAGTGGTGCAACAGTAAATGTTGCGCTTGTACAAACAAGTGCTGCTTTAGGCGAAGTTGTTGTAATTGGTTATGGTACGGTACGTAAAAAAGATTTAACGGGCTCTGTATCTGTTGTAAGCTCAAAAGATTTTCAGGGCGGTAACATTGCAACACCCGAACAATTGATATCCGGTAAAGTTGCCGGTGTATCTATTACTTCTAATGGTGGTGCTCCCGGTTCAGGAAGTGTTATCCGTATTCGTGGCGGTGCCTCTTTAAATGCAAGTAATGATCCTTTGATCGTTATTGACGGAATGCCTTTGGAAAATTCAAATATTTCAGGCGTTTCCAACCCACTAAGTCTGATCAATCCAAATGATATTGAAACTTTCACTGTTTTAAAAGATGCATCTGCTGCAGCCATTTATGGTTCAAGAGCATCTAATGGTGTAATTCTCATCACCACTAAAAAAGGAAAGAGCGGCAAACCTGTATTTAATTTCAGTACTCAACTTTCTGTAGGTACCATTGCGAATCAGGCAAGTATTCTTTCTCCCAATCAAGTAAGACAAATAGTAACTGCCAACGCCGGTATCAACGGACTTCCTGATTTAAGATCTTTAATAGGTCCGGCCTTTACAGACTGGCAAAGTCAGATTTATCAGACAGCTATGTCAACTGATAATAATTTAAGTGTTTCAGGCGCTTTGAAGAATTTCCCTTATCGTCTTTCTTTAGGTTATATGAACCAGAATGGTGTGTTGAAGACAGATGGTTTACAGCGTACTACATTAGGACTTAATATCAGTCCTGTTTTATTGAAGAATCACTTAAAGATAGATTTGAATTTAAAGGGTTCTTACAGTACCAGCCAATTTGCTGATCAGGGTGCGATAGGTGCAGCGGTTAGTTTTGATCCTACACAAAATGTTAAGTCAGGAAGTAATCGTTTCGGAGGTTACTGGGAATGGTTGAATCCAAGTTCTGTTTCCGGTCTTCAGCAATTAGCACCAAGAAATCCATTAGGATTATTGATGCAAAGATCAAATACGAGCATAACACAAAGGAGTATAGGTAATGCAGTGGTTGATTATAAATTTCATTTCTTACCTGATTTACATGCAGTGATTACTGCCGGTTATGATATATCTCAGGGACAAGGAACAAATGTTACACCGGATAGTGCTGCATCCAATTACAATCGGTTTAAAGATCCTAATGGTAAATACCATGGTGGTATAAATACGCAATACAAACAATCCAAAGCCAATACTTATTTAAACTACAGTTTGACTTATTCTAAAGAGTTGAAATCAATCAAGAGTAAAATAGAAGCATTGGCAGGGTATGAGTATCAGGACTATTTGACCAAGAATTATAATTATCCGGATATAACTTATGACGGTACAGTCGTATCAACACCAAACTATCCTTATGACAAACCCGAAAACAGGTTGATCTCTTATTTGGGAAGGGTGATTTATACTTATGATAACAAATATATCTTAACAGGGTCTGTACGTAAAGATGGTTCTTCAAAATTCAGTCCTGCCAATCGTTGGGGTGTATTTCCATCAGGTGCATTTGCCTGGAAGGTCAAGAATGAAGCATTTCTTGCCAATGTTGCTGCAGTATCTGATTTAAAGATCAGAGTAGGTTATGGTGTTACAGGTCAGCAGGACGGTATCAATGATTA
>CAIVCF010000181.1 GCA_903904335.1 uncultured Chitinophagaceae bacterium
TATCTAAATGTCCGCCATCGCCTGTTAAATAATATCCGGGAAAATGATAGAGATAAGATTCCTTGAACCATTCATCGTTCTTCCACAAAGTTGGCAAACATCCGGGAGGCAATGGTAATTTAACAGCCACGAAACCTTCTTCATTATCAACGGTGATAACCGATCCGTCATCTTCCAAAATTCTAACATCAAATCCGCAAATGGGTTTACCCGCACTTCCTGCTTTTGCAGGTATTTGTTCGATGCCCATCATGATGCCTAACATTGGCCAGCCGCTTTCTGTTTGCCACCAATGATCGATAACAGGGATCTGCAACAAATCATTCACCCAATGATACGTTGCAGGATCGCATCTTTCGCCTGCAAGAAATAATGTTTTAAGGTTAGAGAGATCTTTATTCTTCATCAACAATCCATCTGCATCTTCTTTTTTGATCGCACGAATAGCGGTTGGTGCAGTGAACATGGATTTAACTTTATGCTCCGCAGCTACACGCCAGAACTCCCCTGCATCGGGTGTTCTAACAGGTTTGCCTTCAAATAAAATAGTGGTGCATCCATGAATCAAAGGAGCATACACAATATAACTGTGACCAACAACCCAACCCACATCACTTGCAGCCCAGAATACATCACCCGCATTTACATTATAAATATTTTTCATGCTATATTTTAATGCAACGGCATAACCGCCCGTATCTCTTACAATACCTTTTGGTTTACCGGTTGTACCGGAAGTATATAAAACATACAAAGGATCGGTTGCTAATAAAGAAACATTATCTGAAGGAGTTGCGCTTTGCAGGAGTTCCTGCATATCAATATCTCTTTCGTCACTCATCTCGGCCGAAAGTCCTTCACGTTGATAAATGATAACATGCTGCGGTTTATGAAATGCTTCCATGATGGCATGATCCACCAATGGTTTGTATGCGATGCGTTTATCAAATTCAATTCCGTAAGAGGCTGTGATGATGGCTTTCGGTTCTGCATCATCAATGCGGATGGATAATTCATGCGGTGCAAATCCGCCAAACACAACAGAATGAATGGCACCGATTCTTGCGCATGCCAACATTGAAATAACAGCCTGCGGAATCATCGGCATATAAATCACAACTGTATCACCTTTGCTGACACCCAATTGCCGCAAGCCCCCTGCAAGTTTTGCCACTTCATCACGCAGTTCAATAAAATTATATTTCCGGATGGTTTTGGTAACGGGTGAATCATAGATCAATGCCGTTTGTTGGCCTCTGCCTTCTTCAATATGGTAATCCAAACACAAATAAGAAATATTCAATTTGCCATCTTCATACCATCTGTATAATCCCTGATCAGTTTTATTTAAGATCGTTTTTGGAAATTCAAACCATTTAATATGTCTTGCTTGTTCTGTCCAGAATTCAATCGGTTTCGCAATACTTTTTTTATACTCTGTTTCATACGCCAATCTTGCAACAACTGAGGATTTATTGAGCAGATCATTTACCTGCTGCATTAAATTTTTTGTGCTGAATGGTTTGCTGATATACAATTCCGCACCGAGATCATATCCCTTTTTAATATCAGCTTCTTTTGTTTTGGCAGAAAGGAAAACAACTTTACAATGTTCTAAATCGGGTGTGCGTTTGATGTATTCGCAAATGGCATATCCATCTACATCAGGCATCATGATATCTAACAATATCAGGTCAGGCATATATTGATTCACTGCACTAAGTGCTTCAGATCCGTTGCGCGCAATCATCACCTGATAACCACTTTTCTTCATTAAAAATTCGAGCGACATTAAAATATATGGATCATCGTCAACCACTAAAACTTTGTGTTGTGAGTTCATAGTTCTATGCTTTAAGAGTTTGGATATGTTGTTTGATGCGGTATTTCTACAATAAAATTGGCGCCTTTACTTTCTGTACTTTCCACCCATATTTTTCCCTGATGCATTTCTACAATTCTTTTGCAGATAGCTAATCCCAGGCCACTTCCTTCAGGTTTTTTCAATGTTTGATTTTTGGCCTGAAAGAATTTATCGAAGATCAGTTCATGTAATTCAGGCGGAATACCCATGCCATCATCTTTCACAGAAATGCGATAGATATTATTATGATAAGATGCATCTATTTCAATATTTCTCTTCGCATGTTTGATAGCGTTGGATGTTAGATTATAAAACACCTGAGTGATGAGATCAATATCACCTTCCATTAAAGGCATCAGCGTTTGCAGATTAAAATGCAGATGCAGTTTTTTCTCTTTCAATAACTGCTTGGCACTATCTTCAATTTCGTATAAGACTTCCGCAATATCAATGGCAGTTAGATTTAATTTTGACCTGCCACTTTCGTATCGCTCCAGATTTAATACTTGTGTAATTAAATGGCTTAATCTTTCTGTTTCTTTAATGATCGCTCCTAAGTATTCATTTTTTTGTTCATCAGGGATATCTGGATTATCATGAACAATTTCGCTTAATGCACGTATAGAAGTGAGCGGCGTTCTCAGTTCATGTGTAACAGTGTACAAAAATTCATCCTTCATTTCATCGATCTGTTTCAATTGCTGATTGGCGATGCGCAATTCTTCTGTGGCTTTACTTAATTCAATTGATTTTCTTCGCAGCTCTTTATTTGTTTCTTTCATGATCTGGCTCTCTCGCAGAATATTCAGCACTTCATCAATGCTTAATTCTTCTTCTTTCACCACGCTTTTTACCATGATGCGTGCAGATGCAGATCCGATGGCACCTGCCAGCATTCGTTCTGCAAAATTTACCAATGCGGGTTCTGCTTTTCCGGATTCATTCAAATTAATATTATGCCTTCTTGCATAACCCTGCAATAATTGATTCGTTCTTTCAGTACCAATGAAATTATAGAGCAATGTTTTCAGATCAGGGATATATGCCGTCCCTTTCCAAATAACAGAACCTTCAGATGCTTGTGTAGAATGTTTATAGACATCAACAAACATTTCTGCCTGATAGATTTCCTGCGATCTTCTTTCAGTGAATAAAGAAATGCCCACAAAAAAAACAGTATTGAAAAAAAGGCTCCAGAAAAATCCATGTGTTACCGGATCAAAACCGCTCATGCCAAACAATGCTAATGGTTTTAAAAAAGAACAATGAAACAATCCTTCATTTAAAATGGCATCATTAATAATTCCTGCACCAACAATGTATGGCACTACCAAAGTATAAAACCAAATAACAAAACCAAGGATAATGGCAGCAAGAGCCGCATTTTTATTTGCCTGTTTCCAATAAATACCGCCGATGATGGCAGGCGCAAATTGCGCCACTGCCGTAAACGATACTAACCCTATAGATACCAATGAATATTTTTCGGCTATTGTCCTGTCATACACATACGCTAATAAAATGATGACGATGATACTCAGCCTTCTGCTGTTAATAATAAAACTGCGAATATTTTTATCAAGATTTTGTTTGAATGACGATGAGAAAGATAATAAAACAGGCATTACAATATTATTGCTGATCATGGTACTCAATGCGATTGTTTCAACAATGATCATACTGCTTGCTGCAGAAAATCCGCCGATATAAACCATTACTGTGAGCCATGTTTTATGTGCCTGCAATGGCAATGCCAAAACATAAGTATCGGCATTTACATGCTGACCGCTGAAAATAATGGAGCCGCCGAATGCAATAGGAATCACGAAAATATTGATCACAAATAGATACAAAGGAAACAGCCACATTGCTTTGTTCAAATGTTGTTCCTGCACATTCTCTACAACAGATATTTGAAATTGCCGGGGAAGAAATAATACTGCCAGCATGGAAAGCAACATCATCGCAAACATCTGCAGATACATATTACTATCATGTACTGTAAACAATTTTTGTAATGGTGGCAATTGTGCAGCCTTGTTCATCACATCTCCAAAACCATTGAATAAAAAATAAGTAACAAAAATGCCTGCAACAATAAATGCAACTAATTTAATGATGGATTCAAATGCAATGGCAGCAACCATTCCTTCATGTTTTTCTGTAGCATCTACACTTCTTGTTCCGAAAAATATTACAAATACAGAAAGGCCTATGGCAATATAAAGTGTATTATCTTTTAAAATATTCGCACCGGTTTGCAAAGCACGGGGATTGCCCGTAACAATTTCAATACTGCTGCTGATGGCTTTTAATTGAATGGCGATGTAAGGAATGATTCCGATCACACAAAGTAATGTCACCAATATGCCGAGAGAAATGTTTTTGCCATAACGAGTAGAAATAAAATCGGCAATGCTGGTGATACGCTGCATTTTAGAAATGCGAATTATCTTTCTCAACAAAAGCCAGAATAGCGGTGCCATCAAAGTGGGACCGAGATAGATATATAAAAATTCAATTCCGGTAGCTGTTGCTCTTCCCACACTGCCGAAAAAAGTCCACGCAGTGCAATACACGGCCAGCGATAATGCATAGATATATGGATTATTGATGATGCTTTTTTTCCGGGTTGATCTGAATTCAGCATAATATCCTACTCCAAAAAGAAGCAGGAGATATAATACTGAAAATATAATCACCAGATAATTACTCATCTTTATTTGTCTTTGTTTTTTTTGTGTGGGTATCAGCAATAAGCCATGTCAAAAAAATTGCTGCCAACCAAAAGATGAAAATGTAAAAATAGAATTGAGGGATTCCTGCAATAAAGTCGGGCTTATTGACCATCTTTAAAAACGGGAAACTGAACAGCAACATAAAAAGTATGCTGATGAAAAGGAGTTTTTGTTCTTTCATTTTTTCTTTCATCTCATCTTTTTATTGCTTCAATTAAGAGTGTATGTAACATCTATATTATTTGAAATCCCGAGATAGATTCATGATGCATTTCACACAAAAAAGATAATACTGATCAGGACCAACATCAATGACAATTATCATCTTTGTCGGTCCCGATCAGTATTACCGGCTGTTCTAAGAGTTACAATGGTTTTGCATCATAATCATCCAACTCTTCGCTTGCTTCAGGAAGATGATCATAATTTCCTTCCAGTGCATATAAGCCAAAAAGTATAAATCCAATAGCGATCGGATAGAATACACCGATAAAAACACCCCATTGGATCTGTGTATCAATGCCGGGTTTATCATGAATTTGAGAAGTTGCAGTCTGTAACAGGTAATGGATTGCCAAAGGCCCTAAAATTACCCAAACTAACCCCATGTATTTTTTAAGTGCATTCATATTATTTATTTTTAATTGTAAGGATAATTTGTTTAACGGTTTACTTCCGGATCAATTTTATTGTTGATATAGATCGCTCCGATTATCATACAAACTGTTGCAACTATGATTGGATACATTAAACCTGCAACTTTATTATCTGTATAAATGAATGCAAGTAATGTTGCAATGAAAGGAGTTAATCCTCCAAATACACCGTTACCGATATGATAAGGCAATGACATGGAAGTATAACGGATCTTTGTTGGGAACAATTCCACAAGGAATGCCGCAATTGGTCCGTACACCATGGTTACATAAAGTATCAGAATAAATACAATACCCACCATTTTCCAGTAATCGCTACTTGAAATTGTTTTCGAAGTAGCAACAATTGGTTTTTTGGTTATTTTGCCCGGCGTTGAATAAGATGTATCTGTTATTGATTGTACCTGACTCATTCCATCCGTATAAAATGTTTTCGTAACAACTTTGCGAATAGAGTCGGTGGTTGACGCAATTAACTTAACAGTTGTTTTTACTTCTTTCTTTTCAACGATCTCTGTTTTATTTTTTACATCAACAGTATCATACAAATTAGTGAAGAGATAATTATAAGACAGTACTGCGAGCAACATACCAATAATCATGATCCATTTACGGCCGATCTTATCACTTAATGATGCAAACACAACAAAGAACGGTGTGGCAAATAAAATGGCCCATATAATAACGGTACGCGATTGATCAAATTCAACTTTACAAACATTTTCAATAAATGATTGCGCATAGAATTGACCTGTGTACCAAACAACTCCTTGTCCCATAGTTGCACCAAACAATGCTAATAAAACCATTTTCAGATTTGCTTTATGCCCAAAACTTTCTTTTAAAGGATTGACAGAAGTTTTTCCTTCTGTTTTCAATTTTGCGTACATCGGAGATTCTTTCATCTTCAATCTGATGTAAATCGAAATAACAACTAACACAATTGAAATTAAAAATGGAATTCTCCATCCCCAATCATTGAATTTGGCAATTGATTTTGCAGGATCAGCATCCAGCATGTGACGGGTTAATAGTATTACTCCCAAAGAAATAAATAAACCCAATGTTGCAGTTGTTTGAATCCATGAAGTAAAGTAACCTCTTCGATGTGCAGGTGAATGTTCTGCAACATAAGTGGCGGCACCACCATATTCTCCGCCTAAAGCCAACCCTTGTATTAAACGAAGTACCAATACAAGAATAGGTGCTAAGAATCCGATATGATCATAATTAGGAATACAACCAATAAGGAAAGTAGATAAGCCCATTAATACAAGTGTTAAAAGAAAAGTGTATTTACGTCCCACCAAATCTCCTAATCTTCCAAACACCAAAGCGCCAAAAGGACGCACGATGAATCCTGCAGCGAAAGTTGCTAAGGTTGACAGTAAAGCCGCCGTCGGATTGGTTTTTGGAAAAAATTGATTTGCAATTACAACGGCAAGACTACCAAAAATATAAAAGTCGTACCATTCGATTAAGGTTCCTAAGGATGATGCGCCGATCACCTTCCAGATACCTTTTGTTTCATTGTTGTTATCCATGTGGCAAGTTTTGGTTTTGAATGATTAAGTTACGGTTTTAGAACGAGTAAACTGTTATGAACAAAAATCTTGTATTGGTTACAGAAGTTGTAGTGCCGGTAACTTTTCCATCAGTTCCTGCCGTACCATAAGCAGCGTTAGTGATTTCTATTTCTGTACCGAATCTGAATTTTCCTGAAACAAAATCCATTCTAGGAGATACACGCAATACATTATCAATTGATGCTGCACCAGCAGCAACTGATCTTGCATAAGATGCAACAGCACCTGTAGCAGACGCCCCGTTATTTTTTGCATAGCCAAAGAATAGCCCCGGAATTACTTTTTTACCGGTTCCTGCTATTTCAAACCAATATGAAGTAACACCCATTGGCTTATATGTGATATTTGTTCCTGTACCATAAGCCAGATAACCGCCAAACATTAATTGATCATACAAGTTTTGTCCGGCAACAAATTCAGCTTTTACGATCACATCTTTTGTTGACAATTTTGCATAAGCTTCAAAAGTTGTACTGTTTACTTTTTCATCTGTAGAAACAGTTGTTGTACCTGAGGTTGCTTTTAAAGCTGGTCGTAATGATTTATAATCAAAAGCCGCTCCCGCTAAAAAAGATTTGCTTTTATATTGCAATTGTGCATGAAGGTTTGGAATAACGGCATCATTGATAAATGTTTGAGAAGCTGCTGATGCACCTAATGCAACACCTGTGCTTGAACCGGGACTTGTGAATGCTTCAATTTGTGAAACAGCAGCCAGGATCAAATTAAATTCTTTTCCTAATTTTTGCGTTAAACGGATTTGCGGGTTACGTGCAAATGGCTGAAAAGGCATCCCCGTATTAAAACTTACTGTACCCGGAAAACAATCCGTCACAAATAAAGGATGCCAGTATTGACCGAAACCCAATTGAGTTGTTGCCCAATCTAATTTAGCATAAGCATGGCGTAAGCGAAATGTATTTTCATTGCCGTTTGCATTACCAAAAAATTCGGCTTCGAATAAGCCTGAAGTTTTTGCTCCGAATGCATCAGGTCCGGTAATTGTACCTGTTAAACGGGTACAAATGGAACTCATGGTGAATGATGGTGCAGCATTAATATCCTTACCATTGGCATCGTTAGAAACATTAGTAGGATATAAAAGCAATTCGCCCTGATTGGCAGGTCTTGCTGAAGTCACCTGACGGGTATCATAAAATGCATCATTGCGCAAGAAACCTGATAATTTAATTCCCCAAGTTGAAGAAGCATCAGCTTTTTTTTCTGTTGGCTTAGCATCCGAAGTTGCAACAGTTTGTGCGTTTGCGAATCCTGCAATTAATAATGCGAATACAGTGAATAAAAGCGAAAATTTTTTCATGGCAAGCGTTTTAAATTTTATTAAGGGTTAAGAAATCGTTCACCGAACCTAAAGAGATTGTGGATGACAATTTGCTTGCCAGGTATAGATACGGTAATAGTATACTAAAATATGGGTTGGATTGGATAAATATCAAACGCTTTTTAATCTTTCCCATTTGATCATCATGTATTTATCCCCGAGTTCGGTAATCATCATTCCTGAATTTTTTAAATTGAGCGGATTAGCCATAAAGGTTGATAGTTCTGTAAGCGTAAGAACTTTATAAGTTGGATGATAATCGTAATTTTCTGGAGCTTTGATTTTATACTTTTTTACCCAGTTCATCACACTAACATGACTTACCCCTAAAATCCTTTCAATTTCACGGTAAGTCACTCCTTCAATGTGTAACTGCAATGCTTTAATCACATAATAAGGATCGATACTTTTACCTTCCTTTTCAACTGAAAAATGATAACTGCATTTCTTGCAATGATAGCGCTGCCGCTCTTTAACAATACCGCTTTTAGTGATCTCATCACTTTTGCAACGGGGACAAAAACGCATTTTCATGATAGCATTGTTTTAAGGTGTATATACTAAATTAGCAAGAATATATCAATTTAGCAAAATATAGTTTTTAAATAATTGTAGTAATAATTTTTCTGCTTTACTTCGAGTGTCCATAAAAAATGATTGCCATGTCATACCCTTATCAAATCAAAAACATTGAACAATATCATCGTGATTATACACGAAGTATTGATGATCCATCTGAATTCTGGTCATCTGTCGCTGAACATTTTACCTGGAAAAAAAAGTGGGATGAAGTATTAAACTGGAATTTTAAAGAACCAAAAATCGAATGGTTCAAAGGTGCTAAACTCAATATCACAGAAAATTGCCTGGATCGGCACTTGGAAAAATTGGGTGATACTCCTGCTTTAATTTGGGAACCCAATGATCCGGATGAACATCACCGCATTCTCACTTACAAAAAATTGTATGAAAAAGTTTGTCAGTTCTCGCATGTTCTGAAAAACAATGGTGTAAAAAAAGGTGATCGTGTTTGTATTTATATGGGAATGATCCCTGAATTGGCCATTGCAGTCTTAGCATGTGCAAGAGTTGGTGCCATTCATTCTGTTGTATTCGGCGGTTTCTCTGCGCAAAGCATTGCAGACCGTTTATATGATGCACAGGCGGAATTTATTGTGACTTGTGATGGCGCTTATCGTGGACAAAAAGATATTCCGCTAAAAAGTGTGATCGATGATGCTTTGATCGGAAACAGGATTGTAAAAAAAGTGATCGTTACAACAAGAACAAGAACACCGGTATCAATGATCAAAGGAAGAGATGTTTGGTGGGAAGATGAAATTAAAAAAGTAGAAACATTAGGATTAACAGATTTTCCTGCAGAAGAAATGGATGCAGAAGATCCCTTATTTATTCTATATACATCGGGTTCTACAGGTAAACCAAAAGGTGTTGTTCATTCTTGTGCAGGTTATATGCTGTTTACTACTTATACTTTTGTAAACGTGTTTCAATATAAACAAGGCGATATTCATTTTTGTACCGCAGATATCGGATGGATAACCGGTCATAGTTATATCTTATACGGACCATTAAGTGCAGGTGCAACAACATTAATGTTTGAAGGTGTTCCTACATGGCCTGATGCAGGAAGATTCTGGAACATCATTGATAAGTTCAAAGTAAATATTTTATATACAGCGCCAACAGCCATCAGAAGCTTAATGGGCTTTGGCTTGGGACCGGTGCATGGACATGATCTCAGTAGTTTAAAAGTATTAGGAACAGTTGGTGAGCCCATCAATGAAGAGGCTTGGCATTGGTATGATGAACATATCGGCAAGAAAAAATGTCCGATCGTTGATACATGGTGGCAAACAGAAACGGGTGGGATCTTAATTTCAAATCTTGCAGGTATCACACCTTCAAAACCATCTTATGCAACACTTCCATTGCCGGGAGTTCATCCTATTTTAGTGGATGAAAACGGTAAAGAAGTTGAAGGAAATAATGTTAGCGGAAATTTATGTATCAAATCTCCTTGGCCATCAACTATCAGAACAACTTATGACGATCATGAAAGATGCAGAACGAATTATTTTGCAACTTATCCTGAATTATATTTTACCGGTGATGGTGCATTAAGAGATGAAAACGGATTTTACAGAATAACGGGTCGTGTTGATGATGTATTAAATGTAAGTGGTCACCGTATTGGAACTGCAGAAGTTGAAAACGCCATTAATATGCATGCCAATGTTGTTGAAAGCGCTGTTGTAGGTTATCCGCATGACATCAAAGGGCAAGGCATTTATGCATTCGTTATTTATCAGGGATCACATGCACAAAACACGCATGGCACTGCTGAGATGATCAGAAAAGATATTCATCAAACCGTTACAAGGATCATTGGCGCCATTGCAAAACCGGATAAAATTCAATTCGTAAGTGGCTTACCAAAAACAAGAAGCGGAAAGATCATGCGAAGAATTTTAAGAAAGATCGCGGAAGGCGAAACGGAAAATTTAGGTGATACTTCTACTTTATTAGATCCGGGTGTGGTAGAAGAAATAAAAAATGGAAAATTATAACTGATAAAAAAAATAAAAGGCGATGAAAAATTTCATCGCCTTTTTAATGCTATAATTATTACTATTTTTTCAATGCCACTCTGTATAAAGTTGATCCCATCAATGCAAAGAAAGCAACGCCCAGAATAAAGAATCCTGTTTCGCCTAATGCTGCTTTCATTCCATGCTCCACACTTAATTTTTCGACTACTGCACTCACAGCTGGAACAGCAAATAATATGGCAACAATAACTCCACCTACTGCACCGCCTGCTACCAATCCTGTTGCAAATAAATTCCCTTTGCCAAGGTCTTCTTCTTCCTCAACAATACCTTTCTTTTTCTTTCTTGCTTCAGCAATGCCGCGAATGGCTCCTCCTGCAAAAATTGGCAATGTTGTGCTTAATGGTAAATAAATTCCGATTGCAAAACTCAATGCTTTGATACCGCATAATTCCATCACAAAAGCAATAGCAACACCTACTAAAACAAATTGCCAATCAAGATTGAAAGATAAAATTCCTTTTATCAATGTTGCCATCAAAGTGCCTTGTGGTGCAGGATACAGGTCAGTACCAATGGCATGATGAATACCTTGAGCCAACATCGCCTGTGTTGGTGTATCTAAAATTTTTACGGTGCCTCCAATTGCAAATGCAGAAACGATGACACCAATAAATAATGCGATCTGCTGATATTTCGGCGTAGCACCAACGATGTATCCTGTTTTCAAATCCTGCGATGTTGCACCTGCATTTGCGGCGGCTATACAAATCATTCCACCCACAACCAATGCCATTGGTTCATACACTTTTCCTGTCCAACCAACTGCAATAAAAACCAAACAAGTGCCCATTAAAGTTGCAATGGTCATTCCACTGATCGGATTATTTGAGCTACCGATCAATCCAACAATCCGTGAAGAAACGGTTACAAAGAATGCGCCGAATACGATCACTAAAATACCCAATAATAATTTACTGAAAATACTATCGCCCGGTACTTGTGGCAAGATCGTCATCAACAAAATCAGCACAACAGATCCTATACCAACGATTTTTATGGAAAGATCTCTTTCGGTTCTTAATACCTCTGTTACAGTATCGCCTTCTTTTTTTAATGAACCGATACTTCCTTTGAAAGAAGAAATAATAGTTGGAATAGTTTTAAATAAAGTAATGAAACCGCCTGCTGTAACAGCTCCTGCACCAATTTGACGAATGTACGCACGGTAGATGGCAATACTATAATCATTGAATGTATGTGTTAATGCATTCCATCCACCGGGGCCACCATTTTTATCTAACCCACCTAAATAACCAAGTTTGACTAATTGCAATGCGATCACATCAGACGGAACCAATGTTGCCAATAATGGCGTGAATACAAACCAACTTAATACACCACCTGCAACTAATACACCTGCTATTTTCGGACCGATGATATAACCAACACCCATGTATTCCGGAGTGATCTCACCACTGATTTTTGCAGAAGGATAAAATCGATTTGCCTGCTTGGTCATAAATGCCGGTGTTTCAGCAATGATGTTAAACACTTTTTGCAGCAATGCATACGCTAATGCAAAACCAACACCCTGTAATGCAGTGAGAGCAAGGCTTCCTCCCTTTTCGCCTGCTTTCAAAACACTGGCGCAAGCTGTTCCTTCAGGATAAGGCAAAGTATCATGTTCTTTTACAATTAAAGATTTACGCAATGGAATCATCATCAATGTTCCCAATATTCCACCAAAGATTGCCAGTGTTAAAATGGTCATGTAATTAAAAAAATTCGCACTGGATGGTTCTGTCAAAAATAAAAATCCGGGCAATGTAAAAACAACACCTGCTGCAATACTTTCACTTGCAGAACCTGTTGTTTGAATGATATTATTTTCAAGAATAGTTGTCTTCAAAAAAAGCTTCCCTAATAAAATGGACATTACGGCAATGGGTATAGATGCTGAAACAGTAAGCCCTGCCTTCAATGCGAGATAAACTGTTGCAGCGCCAAAGATGATACCGAATATACATCCTGTAATAATTGCCTTTACTGTAAACTCTTTCATGTTTGTTTCAGGAGCTACAAAAGGTTTGAATATTTTTTTTTCAGGCATAGCAAGAAGTTTTTATGAAGAATAAAAATAAACAAAAAGCGATGCCAAAACATCGCTTTAGTTATTATAAAATATTTTAGAATAATTATTGCATCATTTTTTTCAATTTACTTGATAACAAAAACAATATTAAAGAGGCAATACCTGCCATAAAAACAAATAACATAAAGAAGTCGTGCAAATTATTCATGTGATAACCCAAAAAAGTCGTTGTTTTTCCATTTTCAGGGTACAATGCACTCAATACGCCGGCTAATTTATTTCCAAATGCATTGGCTGTAAACCAAACGGCCATTAATAAAGAAGAATATTTTAATGGCGACAATTGATTAACCAATGATAATCCGATTGGAGATAAACATAATTCACCTACTGTATGTAAAAAGTACATGCCAGTTAACCAAATGATACTAACTTTTATCCCGGATTGAACATCTTTAACTCCATAAGCAATCCATAAATATCCCAATGCCAATCCTAATAAACCCATTGCCATTTTAAAAGGAGAAGCAGGCTCTCTCTTCCCTAATTTTATCCAGAACCATGCAAGTAATGGTGCTAAAACAATTATGAATATTGAATTAAGTGATTGAAACCAACTGGCAGGAACCGTAAAAAATCCCAAATCTCTTTTTGTTTGTTCCGATGCAAAAAATGTTAATGATGCACCTGCTTGCTCATAGGCTCCCCAAAAGAAGATCACGAAAAAGCAGACTAAAATTATTACTGCAACCTTTTGTTTTTCATTTTTATTTAATTTTTTATCTGTTAAAACAATTGCAGGAATACCAACAAAACAAGCGGTTAGCAAATAAAACAGATAATTATATTTTGCATCAAGATAAAACAGCCCAATAAAAACAACCGAAAGAAACGCCATTCCTAAAATAACTATTACAGGAGATAACATTTTTCTAGGGCTGCTAGCAGGAACCAAACCCAAAAGATTATTATCCGGATCGCGAACATATTTTTGTTGAAACACTTTTTGAACAATCACACTAATAATCATTCCAATTCCGCCCACTAAAAAAGCCCATCTGAAATCTGCAGGATTTCCCGTATCACCAACAAGCCCGCAAATAAAAGGGCCTAGCGCACCTCCAACATTTATCCCCATATAAAAAATCGTATAAGCAGCATCTTTTCTTTTATCTCCACGTGGGTATAATTGTCCAACCAATGATGAAATATTTGGTTTAAAAAATCCATTCCCTGTAATCATTAATCCTAATCCGGAAAAAAACAAAAAAGAAGACAATTGGGGTGACGTATGATAAACAGTACCACAAGTAAATAAAACCAATTCTCCAATAGCCATAACAATACCTCCGGTTATAATAGAGCGATTGTTACCCCAATATTTATCTGCCATAAATCCACCAATCAATGGCGACAAATAAACCAAACTTAAATAACTGCCATATAAATTTGATGCAAATGCATGATCGAACAACAATGCTTTTGTCATAAACAAAACCAAAATAGCACGCATGCCATAAAAATTAAATCGCTCCCACATCTCAGTTGCAAATAAAACGTACAAGCCTTTTGGATGGCCCTTTTGCGTATTTTGATTCATATAGGTTATTTCGGGTTAAAAAATTGTAGCCGCCAATGTAATAATTAATTACTAAAACAAACTTCTTAAAATCAACTATCAATTAATTTCAGTATTGTTTTACTTTCGCTGCAATTAATCAGAAAATGAATATACTTCTTTTAGGCTCGGGGGGAAGAGAACACGCTTTGGCATGGAAAATGGTAAAAAGCCATCATTGCGATCAACTGTTCATTGCGCCGGGAAATGCAGGCACAGCGCAGTTTGGCACTAATATTTCCATCGGTATCAATGATTTTGAAGCACAGAAAAAATTCTGTATCAAAAATAAAATACACATGCTCGTGGTGGGACCCGAAGAACCGTTGGTGAATGGTGTGTATGATTTTTTTAAGAATGATGAAACATTAAAAAATATTATTGTTGTAGGTCCTTCAAAAGAAGCTGCCCAATTGGAAGGAAGTAAATCTTTCTCAAAAAAATTTATGCAGCGGCATAATATTCCAACTGCGGGTTATGCCGAATTCACCAAAGAAAATTTTGAAGAAGGAAAAAAATATTTATTACAACATAGTTTGCCAATTGTTTTAAAAGCGGATGGATTAGCAGCAGGAAAAGGTGTCGTTATTTGTACTGATCATAATAAAGCATTGCAGGTATTTGAAGAAATGATCATCAACAAACAATTCGGTGATGCATCAAGCAAAGTTGTAGTAGAAGAATTTTTAGAGGGCATTGAAGTGAGTGTATTTATTTTGACTGATGGAAAAGATTATCAGATCATTGGTCATGCGAAAGATTACAAAAGGATCGGCGAAGGCGATACCGGACCAAACACAGGGGGAATGGGCTGTGTAAGCCCTGTGCCGTTTGTGAGTGATATATTCATGCAAAAAGTTGAGGAGAGAATTATTAAACCAACTGTTGCAGGTTTACAAAAAGAAAATTTAATCTACAATGGTTTTATTTTTTTCGGTTTGATAAAAATAAATGATGATCCATTTGTGATCGAATACAATTGCAGAATGGGTGATCCTGAAACAGAAGTAGTGATACCAAGGTTGCAAACAGATATGGTTGCCATGTTTGCCGCAATGGATAACGGAACATTGATCGATGTGAATATTTATACTGATGAAAAAAAATATGCAACAGTAGTTGCAGTGAGTGGTGGATATCCCGGTGACTATAAAAAGAATGTGCAGATCAATGGATTTCCAGATGTGCAAGTGAATAATAGTTCAATTGTTTTTCATGCAGGAACAAAAATAAATGAAGAAGGAAATTTAGTAACAAACGGGGGTAGAGTTTTAACCGTTACTTCAGTTGCTGAAACAATAACTGATGCCGCAAAAAAATCAATTAAAATTTTAGAACAGATTCATTTTGACGGTATGTATTATCGGAAAGATATCGGCTATGAATTTGAAGAAGAATCGTAAATCGTTAGTCGTGAATCGCGAGTTGTAAGAATGTTCTTATGCTTGCGATTTACGATTCTCGATTCACGTTGTTCAGCAGCGTTCAGAACCTTAAAGAATGCGATTCTTCCACTGGAAGAATCCAAGGCAAGCTCAACTGAATAAAGAATTATTTGCCGGCTACCAAATAAAATTATTCTTCATATAACCACATTCCTTGTTAAATCGGCCTAAATCGATGAAAAATCGACTTTTTAAGCCTTGTTATTTCCATTATTTTCGTTCACCTTTGCACACATCTATTAACGAACTGAGATTATTTTAAATACATGTCACTTTTTAATTTTTTTACACAGGAAATTGCCATCGATTTGGGTACCGCCAACACCCTCATTATTCATAACGATGAAATAGTAGTGAACGAGCCAAGCATTATTGCATTAAATCGTAATAATCCGAAAGAAGTTCTGGCCGTAGGCAAGAAGGCATTATTGATGCATGAGAAAACACATGAAAGTATCAGAACAGTGCGCCCCTTGAAAGACGGTGTAATTGCAGATTTTAATGCTGCTGAGCTGATGATACGTGAGCTGATCAAATTAGTGTACCCTAAAAAACCTTTATTCCCGCCAAGTTGGAGAATGGTGATTTGTATTCCATCTTCCATTACCGAAGTTGAAAAACGTGCTGTACGTGACAGTGCTGAACAGGCAGGTGCGAAAGAAGTTTACATGATCCATGAACCGATGGCTGCTGCATTAGGTATTGGTATTGATGTAGAAGAACCTGTTGGAAATATGATCATCGATATTGGTGGCGGTACAACCGGCATTACTGTTATTGCATTGGCAGGAATTGTCTGCGATCAATCTATTCGTATCGCCGGTGATGAATTTACTGCTGATATCATGGAAGCATTGCGTCGATATCATAGTCTATTGATTGGTGAGCGTACTGCTGAACAAATAAAAATTAATGTTGGTGCTGCCATGAAAGATCTGGATAATCCGCCGGATGATCTTCCTGTAAATGGTCGTGACTTAGTAACCGGTATTCCTAAACAGATCATGGTGAGCTATCAGGAAATTGCCGAAGCTCTGGACAAAAGTATTTTCAAAATTGAAGAAGCTATTCTAAAAGCATTGGAAACAACACCTCCTGAATTAGCATCAGATATTTACAGAAGAGGTTTGTATTTAACAGGCGGTGGTGCCTTACTTCGCGGATTAGACAAACGTTTGAGTGCTAAAATAAAATTACCCGTGCATGTTGCAGACGATCCTTTAAAGAGTGTGGTAAGAGGCACAGGCCTTGCATTGAAGAACTATCAGCATTTTCCTTTCATCATGAGATAAAAAATGAAAAGCAGAAAAACTAAAAACTAAAACAGAAAATCACTCGTTTAGTTTTTAGTTTTTTTTATTTTAGTTTTTAATGAAGAATATTTTTCTTTTCATACGCAATTACATCAATCTCCTCTGCTTCCTTGCGTTGCAGATAACATGTATTGTGATGTTAAGCCGAAGCAGTCAAACACATGAGGCATTCTTTGCTGCTGCTTCAAAAGAGATAACCGGAAAAATAAATACACAGTTCGATAATTTTTATTCTTATTTCCGTTTACAAGAAATCAACCGCCAGTTAACTGCAGAGAATGTGAAGTTGAGAAATCAGTTGCAATCCGATTTCATTGTACCCGACAGCAGCAGAAAAATCGTAATTGACTCATTAAACAAAGATTCATTAAACCGTTATCGTAAATTTTATTATTTGCCTGCAAAAGTTGTGGGCAGTACGGTTACACTACAAACAAATTTTCTCACTTTGGAAAGGGGAAGTTTACAAGGCGTGAAAAAAGGCATGAGTGTGATAAGCCCTGAAGGTATTGTGGGAGTAGTAACTGAAGTGAGTGATAATTATTGTCGCGTGATGAGTTTACTGCACCGCAACAGCAAAGTAAGCGCCATGCTGAAGAAGGATAATAATGCAGGAAGTATTGAATGGGATGGTACCGATCCGACTTATCTCACCTTAAAAAATATTTCGAAAGGTGCACAGGTGAAGAAAGGCGATTCCGTTGTTACCAGTAATTATTCTGCCAATTTCCCATCGAATATCATGATCGGAACAGTGGCAGATTTTACAGTAGATCCAACCATTAATTTTTATACCCTAAAAGTGAAAACAGCTGCTAATTTTTTCACATTACAATATGTATATATAGTAGAAAATGTGCGTTATGCCGAACAGATAAAATTGGAAAGCACGAAGCCAAAAGGAAATGAGTAATATTCTTAAAAATATTATCCGGTTTATTCTCTTCATCATCATACAGGTGTTTGTGCTGAATAATGTGCCGCCCTTACATCAGTTCATTGTTCCTTATTTGTACTTCTTATATATTTTATGGCTGCCGTTCAATATTAACCGTTTCTTTTTATTGATAGTTGCTTTTGCGTTTGGATTAACACTCGATTATTTTACCGGAACACCGGGTTTACATGCAGCACCTTGTGTGTTGATTGCATTTATACGCCCATTCCTATTGAACTTATTGATTCCGCAGGAAACCACAGAGCAGAGTTATATTGAACCTTCCATCAAAAGCATGGGGTGGGCGCCTTACAGTCTGTATGCATTCCTCCTTACTTTTTTTCATCACTTCTATTTGGTTTTGATCGAATGGCTGCAGTTCGGCAATTTCCTTTATTTCATCGGCAAAGTAATCGGAACAACTGCGATCAGTTTATTACTCATCTTCATTTCAGAAATGCTTTTCTTCCGCAAAGCAAGGTTTAGGACAAATGCCTGAGAAGATTAAATTTTATGAAACAGGCAGCATCACATTATTCATCGTTCCTTGCCACGCTCGGTTCAAAGTTCCCTTTTCATGGCAGCAAATTTTCGTTAATGATGTATCGTATGCACATTGTTGAATAACTTTTTTTAAAAACTCCTTTGCAATATCAGTTTGTAATCAGCAACTTTGTGCAACTTCATCTCACGTTAATTCTCTAAACTTTATATGTCGGTATTCAATCAAAGCAGAAGCAGAGTTATACAGATCATTTTTGCGGCTGTATTTATTGTTATTGTAGCACAGCTGATCAACCTCCAGGCTTTTTCGCCCAAATACAGACTGGCTGCGGAAAACAATGCGATCTACAGAAAGGTAATTTACCCTGACAGAGGAATTATTTTCGACAGAAAAAAAAGAAGTCTTTTAGAAAATACCATCATGTTCGATCTTGTCGTTACGCCTTCTGAATCTAAAGGAACGGATACTTTGACTTTATGCAATCTATTAAACATAGACACTGCTGATTACAAAAAAAGGATGAGGGAAATTATTTTCAAGAACACATCTGTCCGCCCCAGCGTTTTTGAACCATTGCTTACCCCTGAATTATATGCTAAGTTGAACGAGAACATGTATAAATTCCCCGGCTTTATTTTGAGCGAACGTTCTGCCAGGACTTATCCCTATAACACTGCCGGAAACGTATTGGGTTATATTGCCGAAGTAGATACAAGTTTTTTAAGAAGGCATTCAGATGAACATTATGAAATGGGCGATTATGCAGGTATGACGGGTCTTGAAAGAGTATATGAGAAAGTATTAATGGGTCAGCGCGGTATTAAAAGATTGATACGCGATAATAAAAGCAGGTTGCAGGGTTCTTATCAAAATGGATTATTCGATACCGCACAGATCGCGGGAAAAAATCTGTATTTAAGTCTCGATGTAGAGTTACAGCAAATGGGTGAAAAATTAATGACTAATAAAGTGGGAAGCATTGTTGCCATTGATCCCAGAACCGGTGGTATTCTTTGTATGATCAGTGCCCCAACTTACAATCCCAACTACTTAACGGGTAATCAAAGAAGAAAACATTTTGCAGAATTATTGCTCGATCCCAGAAAGCCTTTCAATAATCGTGCAATGGGTAATATGTATTCACCAGGCTCTACATTCAAAACTGTTTCAGGGATCATCGGTTTAACTGAAGGCGTTATCAATGAACATACAACTGTAACATGCAATGGTGCTTTTCAGGGTTGCGGTACCGGTAAACCAAAATGTTTGGATAAAGGCACATTCAATTTTAAAGAGGCCATTGCACATAGTGATAATACTTATTTCTCCACTGTTTATAAAAGAATATTGGATCAACCCAGATATGGTGGTGCAGATAGTGCATTAAAAGTATTCAACAAATATGCATATACTTTCGGATTAGGTCATAAGCTCGGTGTTGATCTTCCTACAGAACAAAAAGGGAATCTTCCTGTTTCATCTTATTACAGAAAATTATTCGGTCCGAAATGGTATTCATGCAATATCATTTCAAATGCCATTGGCCAAGGCGAAGTACAAACAACATTGATACAGTTGGCGAATGTTATGGCGATCATCGCCAATAAAGGATGGTATTATACGCCTCATATTGTTGATTCGATCGAAGGTGGCGATGAATATAAAATGCTTGAGTCATTTAAAATAAAACATTACACAGACACAAACATTCCCGACAGTATTTATGATGCGGTACAGGATGGAATGCAGGCAGTTGTAGATTACGGAACTGCTGCTGCATCCTCAATTCCGGGCATTGTGATGTGCGGTAAAACAGGAACAGTGGAGAACTATGCAAAAGTAAATGGCAAGATGGTACAACAAAAAGACCATTCATTCTTTGGCGCTTTTGCACCAAGAGATAATCCGAGAATTGCCATTGCGGTTATTTGTGAAAATGCAGGACAAGGTGCATGGGCTGCTGCTCCAATCGCCAGTTTATTAGTTGAAAAATATTTAAGAGATTCTATCAAAGGAAAAGAAAGGCAAGATAAACTGGAAGAATTCACAAAGAAAAACCTCATTCCTTATTTAATGCGTTTGGAAATGAATAAAAGAGATTCCTTACGTCAAATCAAAGAAGCACAGTTATTGATGCAGCAAAGAATGAGCAAGGAAGCCGGCGATACATTAGAAAATGAAGACGGCACTGATCAGGAAATAATAAAACCTGTGGCACCCAAACCCGCAAAAGATGCCGTACCAAAAACTAAAAACACTGCTGCGGCGATTTTAGTGAATGATGAAAAGAAACATAAAAAAATATCAAGAACCCTATAATTAATGAATAATAAAAATACTTCTGCGTCACAGGGAATTGATTGGTTTGTAGTATGGCTCTATGCTATTTTAGTAGCCATCGGTATACTTTGCATTTTTATGGTTGAATATAAACCCGGCACTGACTGGATGCAGACTTTTGTAAGCGGCAAAACCAATTACAGTAAGCAGCTCATATTTACAGGACTATGTATTGTTGTGGCTATATTTATTCTTCTGGCAGATAGTAAATTGTTTACAGCATTTGCCAACTTATTATATGCTTTCGGTATCCTGCTCATGTTTGCTACATTTTTCATCGGCAAAAGTATCAATGGTTCTAAAAGCTGGATTCCATTGGGAGGCGGATTTAATTTACAACCGGCAGAATTATGTAAAATTTTTACGGCATTAGCGCTGGCAAAATTTTTTTCACGACAGGAAACAGATTTTTCTAAATTAAAATCACAGATCATAGGCGTAAGCATTGCTTTGGCACCTGCAGTGCTTTCTCACTTTCAGCATGAAGACGGATTGGCTTTGGCGTATCTTTCTTTTTTTCTGGTTTTATATCGCGAAGGGTTACCTCCGCAAATTTTAATCATCGGTACAACTTTCGGTGTGTTAGTTGTAGCCACATTAATTCTGGAACCCAATACACTTGCAATTATTCTTACTGCAATAGCGGTTGTAACAATTTATTTTTTGCGTAAGCAAATCAAACGTAAAAAAAATATTTTACTGATCATCCTTTCTGTATGGGTTCTGGCTGTCGGCATACAAAGATTCGCAGTACCTTATATTTTTAATAATGTTTTTGAATGTTATCAGAGTACGCGTATTTACAGCATGGTGGGCAAGGATTATGATTGCAGCATGAATCGCCATAAAAGTAAAGGCAATGAAAAACCTGCAAGGAAACCGGATGATTACAATGTTCGCCAAAGTAAAATTGCGATCGGTTCGGGTGAATTATTCGGCAAAGGTTTTTTAAAAGGTACACAAACAAGAGGTAAATATGTTCCTGAGCAACATACGGATTTTATTTTTACATCTCTTGCTGAAGCATTTGGCTTATTTGGCTGCATTTGTTTTCTCAGCATTTATTTGATTCTTTTAAACCGAATTATCCGCATCGCTGAAAGGCAGAGAAGTACTTTCAGCAGAGTGTATGGTTACAGTGTTGCCAGCATTATATTTTTTCATATCACCGTTAATGTTTGCATGACGATAGGATTGTTTCCTATCATTGGAATACCATTGCCGTTAATCAGTTACGGCGGTTCATCCTTACTTACTTTTTCAATTCTTATTTTCATTTTGATTCGACTGGATGCCGACAGACAAATGGTATTAAGATAAATTTTCAAATCCAGATAAAGGATTTTAAATAAAATTATTTATGATTGAAAATCATTTTACAATCATCCCTCTTTCAGAAGGAAGTTTTACGGTTGATAAAACAAAATTGTTTGTTCCTTTCGAAACAAATAAAGATGTGCTCCAAGATAGACCTGCAGGCAGTTTGTTGGTGGAAGTACAGCCATTTGTCATCATCACTTCAAAAGATATTTTATTGATCGATACCGGATTGGGATTCAGCAAAAACGGTGAATTACAAATTCATCAAAATTTAAAAGCCAATAACATTCAGCCGGAACAAATCACCAAAGTGTTGATGAGTCATCTGCATAAAGACCATTCAGGCGGTATCAGCAAAATGGATCGTTTGGGCAATTATCATCTCGCATTTCCAAATGCAACCTATTTTGTTCAGCAAAAAGAATTTGAATTTGCGATGGAAAAAGGATTTCCTTCTTTTATGACTGAAGAGATTTCAGTACTGCAAGATCATCCGAAAGTTGAATGGTTACATGGTGATGGTCTGATCGACAACTATATTCAATATCATGTAACATCTGCGCACAGCCCGTTTCATCAGGTATTCTGGATCATTGATGGAGGCAGAAAAATATTTTTTGGCGGAGATGATGCACCGCAATTACAACAAATGAAAAATAAATTTATTGCCAAATACGATTACAATGGAAAGAAATGTATGGAACTGAGGCAACAATGGTGGGAGGAAGGGCAGGCAGAGGGTTGGAGATTTCTATTTTATCATGATACAAAACATCCGAGCTTTTGCGCAACAATTTAAAAACCATTTACATTTATTGAGTAGGTTTTGAATTACCCGATTGCTGCTTAGCGGCTTTCATTTTTTGCCTGTTTTCAACTTCTTTTTTAATAAAATTCCCGAATATCCTTTCGGCAACAAATACCTTATTGGCTCTTGATTCTGTTCCTAAAGCAGTCTTAAACTCAACTACATATTTTTTTCTAATGGCTAATGATCTTTCATCAAATAAAATCACATCGTCCTTATTTTCTTTTCTGCAAACAGCTATTTCATCTGTGTACGAAAAATAAACAGGCCAGAATTTTTGTGCATCCTCTGAACTCAGATTGAGCTCTTTTGTCATGTACGCAATTTTAAGTCCTTGCAAATTAGGGCTCGGGCTATTATTTGGTTGTTGCTGTGCATAAGTGGACACACTTATTACAAGAAACAATATCAATACATTTTTTTTCATTCTTACACTTTTTAAGGTTTCATCACTCTGAATCCTTCAAATATTGCTGCAAATCCTCATCGCTTACCACTTTAAGGTTTTGTTTTATATAAATATCTTTATCCAAAGTATTGTTTTCTTCATTCAATTCCATTCCGCTGTTTTCAACGTACGAATTCAATTCTGTATCACTCACTTTATTAAGTTCTTTTGAAACATCCAAAGAAGTTCGTTGCATTTCATATAAAAATCCACCTGTGAGTAATACACCTGCAATGACGGCAGCAGCAGCATAGCTGATCCATTTGCGCGTACTGCTGAACGATATAATTGTTGCAGTTTTTCTTTTCGCTTTAGCAACGGAAAAATTTTCGAAATAACCGGAAGGTACGTGATAAACATCCTTTCTGCTGATGGCGTTCAATGAAGGAGCAATCTCGTCGAGCTCGGATACAACATCAGATTGTTGAAATTTTACTTTTGAGAGAATGGCATCAGGAAGTGTTTCAAAATATTTCTCAGGTATTTTAAAAATATTTGATTGGGGTTGTGAAAACAATGATTCCTTATTGATGCGTGCTGTAATCTCGCCAGCCAAATGTTCAAAATAACCGTTTGGAACGGTATAAACCTCTAACTGACGAAGCGTTGCAAAAACGGGGGCAATTGCTTTTAATTCTTCCACTATTGACTCTTCATTTTTCATTTCGGTGTCTCTAAGACTGTGTGAATGCCTATTTGTTTAATTATTCAGGATAAAATCCTCTATTTTTTTTGCCGCATGATGATAACTTGCCTTTAAAGCACCTTCGCTGGTATCTAATACACGGCTCATTTCTTCATACGGCATCTCATCATAATACCGAAGGTTAAACACCAATCTCTGCTTTTCAGGCAATTTTTGAATCGCCAACTGCAATTTCCATTCTAATTTATTGGCATCAAAACCTTCATCGGCTTTAATCGTATTGCTCAATCCGCTTTCATCATCATCCAAACCAACAGATGTCCTTTTTTTACGTTGCTCCAGAAAAGTAAGGCATTCGTTGGTGGCAATACGGTATAACCAAGTAAATAACTGACTGTCTTCTCTGAAATTTTCTAACCCCTTCCATACTTTAATGAACATATTCTGCAAAACATCATTGGTATCATCATGATCCACCAGCATTCGCCTGATATGCCAATATAGTTTTTCCTGATATTTTTTGATGATCGCAGTAAATGCCTTTTCCTTTAACAGCGGTTGGCTGAATTCATACAACAATTCTTTGTCGTCCATATGCATGCAGGGAAATTAAAAAAATTAACTGATATCCGCTCAAAGACTTTGCTTTTGCTAAAAAGTTTAATATATAAAATGATGCCCTTAAATACTTCTGCCGGTATTAACATACAATTTACAGAAAGAGTAGCTTTGCAATTCTTAAAACACGAAAAAATATGAAAAAATTTTTCCTATCGATTGCATTAGTTCTTTTCATGTTCCGCACTTATGCCGATGAGGGCATGTGGATTCCCCTTTTATTAGGCGAACAAGTTTATAAGGACATGGTAAAAAAAGGCTTGAAACTGAAACCCGAACAATTGTACAGCATTAATCAGTCTTCTATTAAAGATGCCATCATCATTTTTGGTGGCGGATGTACCGGCGAAATTGTAAGTGATAAAGGTTTGATCTTCACCAACCACCATTGTGGTTACGATGCCATTGCCAATGCATCCACTGTTGAACACAATTATTTACGAGATGGTTTTTTTGCCGCTGACATGAGTAAAGAAATTCAGTCGAAAATATCTGTTCGTTTTTTGAACAGGATCGAAGATGTAACAGACAGAGTGATGAAAGAGTTAGGCAACACGAATGGGATGGAACGTGCACAAAAATTAATTGCTGCACAATCATCTATTGTAAAAGAAGTTGTTGGTGGTGATGAATTCAAAGCTGCGGTTGTTGTTAGTTTATTTAAAGGCAACCAATACTTTTTATATGTGTATGATGTTTTTAAGGATGTTCGTTTAGTTGGAAATCCGCCTGAAAGCATTGGCAAATTTGGTGGAGATACCGATAATTGGGAATGGCCCAGACATACAGGAGATTTTTCTGTATTTCGTGTGTACATGAGTAAAGATGGAAAGCCTGCAAACTACAGTGCAGACAATGTTCCATTGAAACCAAAACATTTTTTACCAGTTAGCATCAAAGGTTTTAAAGATGGCGATTATAGTATGATATTCGGATATCCAGGCAGCACCAATCGTTACGAAACTTCTTACGGTGTTAAATTGAGCACCGATATCAATAACCCCGTTTTAGTGAAATTACGCGATATGCGTTTGAAATATATGTTCTCAGAAATGATGAAAGATCCTGCCATTAAATTACAGTTGGCATCTTCTTATGCTTCCATTGCTAACTATTGGAAATTTTATGATGGCGAAACAAAGCAATTATTGAAGTATGATATTTTCGGACAAAAACAAAACACAGAAACCAATTTTGTTGCATGGGCAAAAGGAAAAGCGGAGTATGAAAATATTTTTTCTGATTATCAAAAAAATTATGAAGCATGGCGTCCTTATGCAACACAAGCTGTTTATATGAGAGAAGGTATCATGGGTTCTCCTTTATTGGCTTATGCTGCAAGTTGGAGCGGCTTGGAACAAGTGCTTAGTAAAAAAGATGCCAGCAAAGAAGATATTGCAAAAGCCATCAACAATGCAAAAGTGGCAAGAGAAAATTTTCTGAAAGATGAAAATAAAAAAAGCGATCAGAATATTTTAGCATCTGTGTTGATGATGTATAATACCGATATTCCTAAAGAACAGCAGCCCGCAGGATTTTATGAAGACCTCTTCAAAAGATTCAACAGCATTGATGAAAGTCCTTATAAAAGATATGCTGCCGATGTATTTGAAAATACGATGGCATTCGACGGCAACAAATGGAACGATTTTATTGCAAACCCTACTACTGCAGCATTACAGGCCGATGCTGCTTATAAAACATCAATGGCATTCGTGAAAAATTGGAACGTAAATTATATCTCCAAGAATCAGGCATTTGTAAATAAGAATAATGATCTCGGCAGGGAATACATGAAAGGTTTATTCGAAAAAGAACCTGCAAAAATGAAAGGCACTTATCCCGATGCTAATTTTACAATGCGTGTTTCTTACGGCAATGTGAAAAGCTATCAACCGAAAGATGCTGTGAAATACGATTTTGTTTGTACACTTAGCGGCGTTGCAGCAAAATATGTTCCCGGCGATTATGAATTTGATTTGCCTGCAAAATTCTTAGACTTATATAAAGCAAAAGATTTTGGTGAGTATGCCGATGCAAAATATAAAGACATCATTGTTACTTTCATCACCACTAACGATATCACCGGTGGTAATTCGGGCTCTCCTGTCTTAAATGCAAACGGAGAACTAATTGGTTTGGCTTTCGATGGTAATTATGAAGCATTAAGTCATAAGCTTGCATTCGATAAAGATTTGAATCGTACCATTTGTGTGGATGTTCGTTATGTGTTGTGGTGCATCGATAAATTGGGCGGCGCCAAACATATTGTGGATGAATTGAAATTAGTAAAATAAAAAATCTTCTTCTTAATAAAATAGCGTAATAAAATTATTACGCTATTTTATTTTGTACTAGGCTGAATCTTTTCCTAGCATCATCGTTGCGTCGCACACTTCAACTGCAAACAATAATCAACAAAAATGTCATTTCAAAATCTACCTTTAAGTGTTAGGTGTATCCTTCCATCCCCACAAATACAGACAGGCATAAGTTCTGTAAGGTCCCCATTTTTCAGATATCTTCAGCATCTGTTCTTTCAATTTCTTTTTATCATCAACAGGTAGTTTATAAATTTTGATCATCGCCTGTTGAATGCCAAGATCATCCACCGCAAAAACATCTTC
Source organism: uncultured Chitinophagaceae bacterium (assembly GCA_903904335.1). Lineage (GTDB taxonomy): Bacteria > Bacteroidota > Bacteroidia > Chitinophagales > Chitinophagaceae > CAIQDX01. Next base: position 27,480 of record CAIVCF010000181.1, read on the forward strand.
TCTTCCTAAACTGAACATCAATAACATCTCAACGGTCCATTTGCCGACGCCTTTTATTTGAGTTAGCAGTTCAATGATCTCTTCATTCTGCATCTTCAATAATTTTTTATCGGTTATTTTATGTTTCAAACAGAACTCAGCCACATTTTTTACATAACTCACTTTCGCATTCGATAAACCAACGGCACGAAGTTTTTCAAACGGCATATCCAATACCTGTTGCGGCTTAGGTTCTTTGCCATTATATAATTCAAGAAAGCGATGAAAAATAACTTTGGCGACTTTAGTACTTAATTGCTGACTCATGATACTTGCCATTAATCGAAGTGGAATATTTTGATGCAGTTTTAATTCATGCAGCTCATCACCAATGATCTTTGCGAACTTTTTATCTTTCTTCAAATGTTCTATATAAGTCATGGCAATCATTTTAATTTTAAATTTGAGGTTTAAAGATAGTGGATGAAAAGAGAAATCATCACAACAAAAGACGGGAGCAAATCCATTTCAATCCCTGAACAAAATCTTACTTATCACAGCATTCACGGTGCTTTGCAGGAAAGTAAACATGTTTTTATTGAAGCAGGATTACGGCCGTTATTGAATCAACTTGAAACCATTCACATTTTTGAAATGGGTTTCGGAACTGGATTAAATACACTGCTGAGTTTACAAATCGCAATTACGCATCAACAAAAAATAAATTATACCGCCGTTGAATTATTTCCTTTGACGATAGAGGAAGCATCCGCATTAAATTATGCTGATGAAAATTTTATGCAGTTGCATCAATGCGATTGGGAAAAAGATAATGAATTGAATCGATATTTCACTTTACATAAAACAAATGGTTCATTAATAAACTATTCAACCAATAAAACAATACACCTGATCTACTTCGATGCATTCGCACCCGCTGCTCAACCGGAATTATGGACAAAGGACATCTTTGATAAATTATATTCCATACTTGCAGTTAATGGCGTCCTTGTTACTTATTGCAGCAAAGGCTCTGTCAGGCGAACTATGCTGGAAGCGGGCTTTAGTGTAGAAAAAATTCCCGGCGCATTGCATAAAAGAGAAATGATTCGTGCAAGAAAGACGGCGGAGAACAGTTGACGGATGACAGTTGTTTCATTCTAAGATTTATCTACCATGACCTATGATCTTCTTTTTTCTTAGCTTCATTACAAAATCATCAATATGAAATATTTGCTCTTCATCATTTGTATTTGTAGTTTGAACTTATCAATTTTTGCACAGGATAAAAATGAAACAACCATCAGGAAAATATTAGACAGTCAGATCGCAGAATGGAATAATGGCAACCTCGATCAATTCATGAAAGGATATTGGGAGAATGACAGCCTTGTCTTTATCGGAAAAAATGGTCCGGTTTACGGATATAACAATGCATTGAATAATTATAAGAAGAATTACCGAGATACAGTGATCATGGGAAAATTGAGTTTTGAACTCATCAGCATCAAAAAACTTTCTGAAGAATATTATTTTGTAACAGGTAAATTCTTTTTGAAAAGAACCATTGGCGATGCAAAAGGTGTTTACACTTTACTTTTCCGTAAAATCAACGGGAATTGGAAGATCGTTGTGGACCACAGTTCATAATCAGTTAATACAGTAATATTTCTTTGAACTGTTTTAACTTACTCTACCTTTGTTTTTAAAATTTTAAACTATGGTACTTATCCTTCTCGGCATAATCATTTTTATTGCCGCGTTTTCCGTAAAAAATTTGGCTGCTCCTTTAAATCAATATGCAGGTACAGTTAGAACCATCGGCTTGGTTGTGGTTGTACTTGGCTTCCTCACATCATGCGTCAAACAGATTGATGCAGGACAGATCGGCGTGAAATCTTTATTCGGTAAAGTGCAGGATGATGTGCTGACAAGCGGCTTAAATGTTGTGAATCCATTAGTCGATGTAAAAGTGATCGATGTAAGAACACAAAATTATACCATGAGCGGTGTACACAATGAAGGTGATGTTGCGGGTGATGATGCCATTCGTGTGTTAACCGCAGATGGTTTGGAAGTGGTAATAGACCTCACTGTTTTATATCGTGTGCAGTCTTCTCAAGCTCCGAATATTGTAAAAGAAATAGGAATGGATTTTAAAAATGTGATCGTTCGTCCGATCACCAGAACTAAAATAAGAGATAACGCTGTATATTATACTGCCGTTGATCTGTACTCAGTTAAGCGTGATGAATTTCAAACAAGGATATTCAAAACCATCGAAGAAAATTTCAAACAACGCGGATTTGTTTTAGAACAATTATTAGTTCGTAACATAACACTTCCTGCAACCGTGAAAGCTTCCATCGAAGAAAAAATAAAAGCTGAACAGGAAGCGCAAAAAATGGAGTTTGTCTTGCAGAAAGAAAAACAGGAAGCAGAACGTAAAAGAGTGGAAGCACAGGGTATTGCAGATTATCAGAAGATCATCAGTGCTGGTTTGGGCGATAAACAATTGCAGTACGAAAACTTGCAGGTGATGAAAGGACTGATCACTTCACCCAATGCAAAAGTGATCATCATGGGTGGCAGCAAAACTCCCGTAATATTAGACAGTAAAGCGAATTAGTTATAAAATAATTACACTGACTAAATCGAATTGCACGAATGGGTGTGCGATTCGATTTTTTTATTTTATTTAATAAGATGCCATTTGTACAAATGATGAAAGGATTGCGACGCAACGATGTTCCCATGTAATACCGAAGTTGGTAAAAAATTTATTCAGGAATATTCAACGGTTTACTCCATAAGCGGATAAGATAGCGGATATAAAAAACAAAACTTACTACAAACCAGATATAAAAAATAATATTGCCGGTACTTATTGCTTCATGGATGAAAGCATAATCAAACTGTATCCCTGCAGTTGTATTGATCAACAGCCACAATACCGAAACTGAAATAGTGTTCAGTATTCTTACTAAATATGCTCTTACTTCAGGTTCCAAAATAAAATATTTATTAATCCAGACTCTGATTGGCAGTTGCGGCTAATTTCAGCATCCTGTCAAATTGAGCAGGTGAAAGGTCATTGTAGAAATAATAGATGGGATCAACCGGTGTTCCGTTTCTGTGTACTTCATAATGACAATGCGGGCCTGTACTCTTTCCTGTGCTTCCAACATAACCGATCACTTCGCCACGTTTCACTGATTGTCCCACTCTTGCTTTTACACGATACATGTGACCATACACTGTTTGATAGCCATATCCATGATTGATCACCACATCATTTCCAAAACCACCGCTGCTGAATCCCGCCTCTTTAACAGTACCGTCAGCAGTTGCATAAATGGGTGTACCCATCGGTGCTGTAAAATCAAGTCCTGCATGAAAACGTCGAACTTTATAAACAGGATCGATACGATTACCGAAACCACTCGCAATACGTGTCAGATCTTTATTACTTACCGGTTGAATGGCAGGAATGGCTAATAATAATTTTTCTTTATGTTTCACCATATCACCGATCGCATCAAAACTTTTTGCCTGATAAGCTGCACGCAGCGATAAATTATTTAGTTGGTCACCCATACTTTGTACCAATTCATTTTCGCTCATGCTTTGTACCAGCTTCACTTCTTTCTTTACTTCACTGTCTTTAACACGGGCACTGTCAGGCACAGGCGCTGCTTCAAAAATAGAACGATACACAGAATTATCTCTGTTCTCCAATTCATCCATCTGCAGTTCCAATTGTTTGATCCTTTCCTGAAAAATGGCATAATCTTCTTTCATCGCATCATTTTCCTGACGCAGTAATTTTTCTTTCGGACTGTCGATATATTTAAAGACAACCAACACAATGATCAATCCTGTAACAATAGAAGCAGCAATAAATCCAAAGAATTGCAGTAATCGAACACGCAACGGTGTTTCTAACTTTTCATAGCGAAGAGAGTGGGTATTATAATAGTATTTAATTTTTTTCATTGCCATGGCAATCCTTATTTTTTGGTAGGCTTTATCACTTATTTCAACTGTTGTTGCGTCGCACTCTTGTACTTTTTGTTCCTTATTCACCAAGTGAAAAGTCAACAGCATTCACTTTTCACAATTCACCTCTCACCGCTTACCTTTGAAGCCTTAATTTAGCTTGCAAATATAATCGTAATCGTTGCTAACAAACAGTAAAATTTGGATTTAATATGATGAGCAGTTCAGAAATTCGTCAGCAGTTTTTAGATTTCTTCCAATCAAAAGGGCATCAGATCGTTCCTTCTGCCCCCATCGTCATAAAAAATGACCCCACTTTATTGTTCACCAATGCGGGCATGAACCAGTTCAAAGATTATTTTCTGGGCAACAGAAAACCCGAGTCTACACGCATTGCCGATACTCAAAAATGTTTGCGCGTTAGTGGTAAACACAATGACCTGGAAGAAGTGGGCGTGGATACCTATCATCATACCATGTTTGAAATGCTGGGTAACTGGAGCTTTGGCGACTATTTTAAAAAAGAAGCCATTGCATGGAGTTGGGAATTATTGACTGAAGTGTATAAGTTGGATAAAGACCGTTTATACGTTACCATTTTTGAAGGTGATGCAAAAGAAAATTTACCGAAAGATGAAGAAGCTTTTAATGAATGGAAAAAAGTAATTAGTGAAGACAGAATTTTACTCGGCAACAAAAAAGACAATTTTTGGGAAATGGGCGATACCGGCCCATGCGGACCATGCACCGAAATTCATGTGGATTGCAGAAGCGATGAAGAAAGAAAACAAGTGAACGGAAAAACTTTAGTGAATAATGATCATCCCCAGGTAATTGAAATATGGAATAATGTATTCATTCAGTTCAATCGTTTAAAAGATGGAAGTCTGGAGCCATTGCCTGCAAAACATGTTGATACGGGAATGGGTTTTGAAAGATTGGTTCGTGTGATTCAAAATAAGACATCGAATTATGATACCGATGTTTTTACAGGAACGATTGCTGTTATTGAAAAAATAGTAAATAAAAAATACGATTACAGCGACAGCAAACAAGCCATTGCATTTCGCGTGATTGCCGATCATATTCGTGCCATCAGTTTCACTATTGCCGATGGTCAACTTCCATCCAACACAGGAGCAGGTTATGTGATACGCAGAATTTTAAGAAGAGCTGTTCGTTATTATTATTCTTATCTCGATTATAAGCAACCATTGTTGCATCAGTTATTACCAACATTGGCAAAACAATTTGAAAATGTATTTCCTGAATTGCAATCCCAGCTTGAGTTTGTAAGTAAGGTGGTGAAAGAAGAAGAAGATGCATTTTTAAGAACTTTAGGTAAAGGTCTAGAAAAAATCGAGTTATTTATTGGATTAAATAATTCAGACATAATAAGAACAGTAACAAAAGAAAAATTTATTTTTAATTCGCCAGAAGGAAAGCTTTTTACAAAAAAGAATTTCCCTGAAAATTATAAAATTTTAACTGAAAAAGATGGGGTTAATCAAGATGAATTGGAAAAAAGTATTACACAACATTCAACAATAAATGGCGAATGGATATTCGAATTATATGATACTTATGGTTTTCCACTTGATTTAACAAAATTAGTATTAAGTGAAAAAGGTTTAAAAGTTGATGAAGTAGGTTTTGAAGCCGAAATGCTTCAACAAAAATCCCGTTCACGTGCGGCAAGTGTTGTTGATACAGAAGATTGGATAACCGTGAATGATGAAACAGGAAAAGGTTTTGTAGGTTATGATGATATTCTTGTTTACACCAAAGTAAATAAATACAGAAAAGTAAAAGCGAAGGGCAAAGAACAATTTCAAATTGTGTTGGCCGAAACACCTTTCTACGCTGAAAGCGGCGGCCAGGTGGGCGATACAGGCGTTTTGGAATTTGGTGATGAAACCATTGCTGTCACAGATACAAAAAAAGAAAATAATCTCATCATTCATTTTACAGAAACAATTCCTGCAAATATTACTGCTGATGTTACTGCAAAGATCAATGTAGAGAAAAGATTATTCACTACCTACAATCATACTGCCACACATTTACTGCATGCGGCATTACGAAATGTGTTGGGCACACATGTGGCACAAAAAGGAAGTCTGGTCAATGAAAATGAATTGCGTTTCGATTTTTCTCACTTTGCCAAATTGAGTGAAGAAGAAATTCGCAGCATTGAGAAAATGGTGAATGATAAGATCAGAGAAAATATTCCTGTAATCATCAAAGAATTACCAAAAGAAGAAGCATTGAAACTCGGAGCGATGGCATTGTTTGGTGAAAAATATGGCGACAAAGTTAGAGTGGTGATCATCGATCCCAATTATTCCATCGAGTTATGCGGCGGTACGCACGTGATGAGCACCGGCATGATCGGCGTATTTAAATTGACTCAGGAAACCGCTGTGGCTGCGGGTGTTCGGCGTATAGAAGCCATCACAGGCAGTGCTGCATTTAATTATTTATACGATCAGTTGATGGGGTTGAAAGAAGTGGCCAACTTATTAAAAACAAAAGATCCGGTAAAAGCTGTTGAGAAAATATTGTTGGAAAAACAAGAATTGGAAAAAAGATTAGAAAGCATCGAAGCCAAACAATTGATCATCCTTAAAAATTCTTTATTAAGCGAACATGTTCCGTTTCCATTGAATAATGCAACAGCAAAATTTATCGGCAAAGTAGTGGATGTAAGCAATGCAGATCATTTGAAAAAATTATGTTTTGATCTGAAGAATGATTTGGGAAATGATTATGCCGTCGTTTTAGCTGCCAACATCAATGGTAAAGCAAATGTTGCCATCATGTTATCGGATAGTGTGGCAAATGAAAAAAGATTAGAAGCACCGAAGATCATTAAAGAACACATCACTCCCATTATCAAAGGTGGTGGCGGCGGACAAAAAACATTGGCAACTGCCGGTGGACAAGATGCAAGTAATCTGCAACAGGTAATAGAAAAAGTAAGATCGCTTTTATAAATAAGTGAAATGAAATATTATTTTATTTTCATTTTTGCCACAGCTTTTACTTTCGTCAGTTCAGCACAAGCTGATAAATATTTTAATGCATCCATCAATCCAGCAATTGCAAAAGAATATGTCAGTGCATTGGCCGATGACAGCATGATGGGAAGATTTACAGACTCAAAAGGGAATATTGCAGCAGCAAAATATATTACTGATGAACTGGAAAAAATAGGTGTGCCTCCCCTTTTCGATAAAAATTATTTAGTTCCTTTCAAGTTCAATTACAATGCTGAAAAAAATCTTAGTGCTTATAATGTGATCGGGGTATTACCCGGAAAAAACAAACCTGATGAACTTGTTATTTTTTCGGCACATTACGATCATATCGGCACAACAAGCAGCAATCCTTATCCAAAGTTGAATGAAATAAAAGATAAAACTGACAGCATTTACAATGGCGCAAATGATGATGCTTCGGGTGTTAGTTCTGTATTGATGTTGGCAAATTATTTCAAAGCACAGGATAATAATGAACGCAGTCTGGTCTTTATATTTTTTTCAGGCGAAGAACTAGGATTGAAAGGATCGGAAGCACTTACTGCAAATGTAGACCCTAAAAAAATTATTGCTGATATTAATATTGAGATGATAGGCAGAGAATCCGAACATAGTTCGCATCCTTATATTACCGGTGCAAATTTTTCAAACCTGCAATCTGTTTTAAATAAAACATTAACTGCAACTGATAAAAAAATTTGGGGATATTCATTCTTTGAATCAGATCTTTATACGACAGAATCACTTTTCACAAGATCAGATAATTATTCATTTGCCCAAAAAGGTATCATTGCACATTCCATTATGGCCACATCGCCTCAGGATAAATTCTACCATTCTGTAAAAGATGAAACTGCAACTTTGAATTATAATCTATTGGCAAAAATTACGGCCGCAATAGCATTGGGTTGTAAAAACATCATCAACGGATCAGCAAAACTCAGATAAAAAGAACTGATCAATAATGCGATCTCTCATTTCCTACCGCTCATCATTCATTAACCTAATTTAACATTTCCGAAATGTTTCGTATATCGAATACTTTATTATATTTGATCTACTAAATATTTCGTACAACATAAAATTTATACAGCATGAATACAAAATTAATTGCCGCATCATTGATCGGCCTTGCATTTGCAGCTAACAGTTTTGCGCAGGATAAAGAAGCACCGAAAGCGAGAAATGAAGAAAGGATCATCATTCGAAAAAAAGGCGACAGCACGGAGAAAATGACTGTTGTTATTGATGGTGATAAAGTTACCGTAAACGGAAAGCCGGTGGAAGATTTTAAAGACGGAGACATTCAAATCCTTAAATCTAAAATTGAAAGAGATGGAATGATAAGCCCTCATGCAAAAGTTTTATTTACACCCGGTTACCCGAGATCATACAGCGGAGATTTAGTCATTTCAGGTAACAAAGCATTCCTGGGCGTGCAAACAGAAAAAGATGAAAAAGGTGCAAAAATAAGTTCTGTAACAAAAGGTTCTTCAGCAGAAAAAGCGGGATTACTGAAAGATGATATCATTACAAAAGTGGGTGATACAAAAATCACCAGCAGTGATGATCTCTATAAAGCAATCGGCAAATACAAACCTGAAGATAAAGTGGCCATTACTTATTTACGTAATGGAAAAGAAAATTCAGCTACTGCCGCATTGGGTAAGAATAATATAGAAAGATCATTCACATGGAGTGGTGATAATAATTTCAAATTCGAAATGCCTGAAATACAGGAAGCTCCCGGAGGAATGCATTTTAATTTTTCACACAACAGCAAACCCAGACTGGGCGTGCAGATACAGGATGTAGAAGAAGGAACAGGCGTAAAAATAATTGGTGTAGATGATGAAAGTGTTGCAGGCAAAGCAGGACTGAAAGAAAAAGATGTGATCGTTGATGTTGACGGCAAAGAAATCAAAAATGTTGATGACCTGAGAACAAAGATAAACGAGGCGAAAGAAGGCAATTTATTCAAGATCAAATATAAAAGAGACGGAAAAACGCAAACTGCTGATGTAAAATTCCCTAAAAAATTAAAAACAGCGAATCTGTAACTATTTCGTTTTTTCTCATGTTGCACAGCCATCCTGATTCTTCAGGATGGCTTTTGTTTTACCACCAATTCAGAATAATTCATTAAAAATACTTTTATCACACAGCAATAGTCAGAGATGGCTATTTTTGCAACCATGCTTTTGAATAATAAATACGAAGCCGTTATTGGATTAGAAGTACATGCACAGTTACAAACTGCCAGCAAATTATTCTGCGGCGACAGTATTGCTTTTGGCGCAGAACCCAATACACATGTAAGCCCTGTTACTTTAGGTCATCCCGGCACATTACCCAAGACCAACAAGAAGGCCGTTGAATATGCTGTTAAATTAGGCTTGGCATGTAATTGCGAAATAGAGTCATACAATTATTTTGCACGCAAGAATTATTTCTATCCTGATCTGCCGAAAGGTTATCAGATATCACAGCACACCACTCCTATTTGTCTCGGTGGTTTTGTAAAAATCAAAACGGGCGAAGGCGAAAGAAATGTGCAGTTGAACCGCATTCACATGGAAGAAGATGCAGGAAAAAGTATTCATGACCGTGATGATGATTATACTTGTGTTGATTTGAATCGTGCTGGTACACCATTGGTTGAAATAGTTACCGAGCCTGATCTGCACAGCAGCGAAGAGGCTTATCAATACATCACCGAATTAAGAAGATTGGTGAGATGGATCGGCATTTGCGATGGCAATATGGAAGAAGGAAGCTTGCGATGCGATGCGAATGTTTCTGTAAGATTGAAAGGTGAAAAAAAATTAGGTGTGAAAGTGGAAGTAAAGAATTTGAACTCTATCCGTAATGTGAAAAAAGCAATAGATCATGAGATCGATCGCATGATTACTATCATTGAGAACGGCGGAACCATCACACAACAAACCAGAAGTTTTAATGCCGATGATGATACCACTTTTTCTTTGCGTGATAAAGAAGAAGCAAATGATTATCGCTATTTTCCCGATCCCGATCTGGCACCCTTTCATTTAACACAGGAATATATTCAGAAAATAAAATCATCACTGCCGGCATTGCCGAATCAGCTGATTCATCAATATCAAACTGAATTCGGATTGAGCGAATACGATGCCATGCAATTATGTGATGAAAAACATACTGCGGATTTTTTTCAATCAACCATTCAGTTCACAAAACATTATAAAGCAGTTGCCAATTGGATCACAGGGCCCGTGAGGCAATATTTACATGAACATCATCAATCATTTGAAACAATTATATTATTGCCGCAAACTTTAGCTGCACTGATAAAAATCGTAGATGATGGTAAGGTAAATTTCTCTGTTGCGTCTTCACGTTTGTTGCCATTACTCATGCAAGAAAACAAGGATCCTTTGCAATTGGCAGAAGAATTAAATCTCGTACAGATCAGTGACAGCAATGAATTGGAAACATGGGTAAATGAAGCGATCAGCAAAATGCCGGATAAAGTTGCTGAATATAAAAAAGGTAAAAAAGGTTTGATCGGTTTATTTGTGGGGGAAGTAAAAAAATTAAGCAAGGGCAAGGCAGATCCTAAAATAGTGACTGCATTATTACAGGAAAAATTACGTCAGTAAAAAACAATTGTACAGCATTAAATAAAAAATATGAAAAAAATCTTCATCGGTGTAATTGCATTGGTTGCTTTCAGTTCTTGTAAAGAGAAAAGATTTGGCGCTTTTATTGTGGCAGGAAAGATCGAGAACATAGGCGCAGAAAAGATTTATCTCGAAGAACTTCCTTTCGGTGGTGAAGCTCCTGTAGTATTGGATTCCGGAACATTGGATAAAAAAGGAACTTTCGAATTAAGAGCATTGGGAAAAGAAGAGGGGCTTTATCTGATTGCCGTTCAAAATGGTCCTGAAGTTTTGATCATTAATGACAGCAAAAGTATCAAATTAAGATTGGATGCAAACAATTATAAAGCCTATATAACTGAAGGGTCTGATGCTTCTGCAGCATTACATCAGTTCCTTGAAAAATACAGTACAGAATTCAAACTCGCTGCCAATGCTTTCATGCTGGCCGATTCATTACAAAATACAAAAGCAACAGACAGTGCCCGTGCTGTTGCTAATTTGGAGAGAGACATTCAACTAAAAAAGTTCAATGCATTTTTATCCGATTTCATTAATCATGCAGAAAGTCCGGCATTAAGATATTACGTTTTAGGCAAATCATTTAAAACAATGGAGCCATCAGAAATAAAAGTGCTTGCTGATGCTTCTGCTGAAAAATTTAAAGATCATGCAGGGCTTGCCAAAATGAAAGGCATCATTGATACGCAGATAGAATCAGATCCGAAATTTGCATTACTGAATAAGACAGCACCTGAGATAAGTTTGGCAGATACCAGCGGTAAAATAATTTCTTTGAGCAGTTACAAAGGGAAATATGTATTAGTTGATTTTTGGGCAAGTTGGTGCGGACCCTGCAGGCAGGAAAATCCAAATGTTGTTGCAGCTTATAGTAAATTCAAGGATAAAAATTTTACAGTTCTTGGTGTTTCTTTAGATAATGATAAAGCAGCATGGAAAGATGCCATTCAGCAGGATAATTTAACTTGGAATCATATCAGTGACCTGAAACAATGGGAAAGTTCAGTAGTAGCTCCTTATAAAATAAAAGGTATTCCTTTTAATGTTTTAGTGAATCCCGACGGTAAGATCATTGCAGTTGAATTAAGGGGAAAAGCATTGGAAGCTAAATTGAGTGAAGTATTGAAATAAAGTAGCATTGAATTAGAAAATAAACATCCACATACTTAATTAATAGCGTTACAATAAAAAAACTCCGACAAAATTGTCGGAGTTTTTTATTTTTTATTACTTGTATAATCTAATGATTATTTTTTTGGATTCACAACAGGTGCACTATTGGCAGATGGAGGATTTAAAGATACCTCATCATCCGGAACATCCCAATAATCCAAGAAATGATAGTTGATAGTAGCCTTTACATTCAGAGTACCGGTTGTAGAAACAACAACACAATTTTTTCTTCCTGTACCGCCTTGAGCTATATCAGTGATCACTCCCCATCTTCTTGCATCATAAAAAGAAACACCTCTGAATAATAATCCTACCCTTCTTTCTTTTCTTAATTCTTCATAAGCCAAAACAGGGTCAGTAATTACACCGGAAGTTGCAGCTAAGCCAGATCCCTGGTAAGTTCTAACATTATCAACACTGGTTAAACCCGTAGCAACATTACCCAACATGATATTTGCTTCTGCTTTCATCAATTCATTCTCTTCATAAGAACCGGCGATGAATAATTCGTAATTACCAACTGCTTTACTTGCAACACCGCCTAATGTACCTGCAGTACTGGAAGATGCAACATCTAACAAAGTATATCTCGTACTGTAAGTGATACCGCCTTTTTGATTCAGATATAAATTTGCAGTACTGAAGTTTGTAGTTAATCTCTTGTCACCTGGCTTATAATCCTGAATTAATCTTTCAGAGATTTTATAAGTAGTGCTTGACGGATTACCAACAGTTAAAGCAGCAACAGAACCGCTGGTAGCACTTAAGAAACTGTTAGTTGCAGATGACCGACCTGTAAATACAAGATCAGTACTTGTGATTCCACTATTAGCCAATGTAAGCAGATTGTTCCAATCTGTAGTTGTCATAGTAGCAACCGTTTTATTTACCAACAGGTTACGTGCCTTCATAGTATTGATATTATGAATCCACATGGTTGGTGTTAAAAGTCCGCCTTTACCAACCTGACAAGGAGTTGGAATCAAATAAGCAAGAACTTTATTATAATCGCCAGTGGTTGGTACAGCACCTAAAGCAGCGATAGCTAAATCAAAATTTGCGTTAGCTGCAGTGATCATAGCCGCGCTGGAAACAAAATTATTGTTGGTACTTACATAGTTATCTTTAATCAATCCTGCATAATACAGAGATCCGATATGAGAATATGCATAACCTTTCCAGAAATATGCCCAGGCTTTTAAAGTATTCTTTTTAGTTGTGGCATCTCCTGAGAATGTGGTTCCGTCAACGATTGCCAAAATACCATTGCAGGCATTATTCAAATAATACATCCAAGCCCATTCGTAAAAGTACATGTTCGAGCCTGCTTTAGTTCTACTATTATTTAATCTGGCAACGGCTAAAGCGGGTGCTGTATTAGATACTGTGTTACCATTATCATCAATATAATAATCAGGAACACCGATCTGGTTAGTGATATTATTGGCAGCTTCTGCACTGATTACATCAGCTAATAAATCCATATAACCCGGAGCTAAAAAGAAGTAGCTGCTTCCTAACCATGAGCCTGTATATCTTGAATCAGTTATTCCGTTAAAGCCGTTTTGATACACTGCACCAAGCCCTAATGCTTCAATTCCGGATTCAGTTTGTGCACTTGCCGGAGTAGGGCTATTGGGGTTTTGAACATTCAGTTCATCCTTGCTGCAGCTTTGTCCGAGCAGGATGACTGTTGCCGTGATGATATATAATATTTTATTTTTCATGCTATATTATTTTAATTTAATTTATTTAGAATCCTATATTCAAACCAACTTGATAAGTTCTGTTATTAGGGGTTGTGGCATAATCCACACCTCTGTCAAAACCTGAGTTAGTTGTACCAGAACTGGTTTCAGGATCCATACCTGTATATTTCGTAAGTGTCCACAAATTTCTTCCTGTGAGCACAAATTGAAGTTTCTTGAAATACTTGATCTTGGTATAACGCAAAACATCAAATCCGATAGACAAGTTTCTTAATCTCAGGAAAGAAGCGTCTTCAAAGAAATAATCCTTAATAGAGTTTCTTGCTCCGTTGATACTTCCGAACATATCAGCATATGCGCTGGTATAAAAAGCAGAAAATGCAGCAGTTTGTCCGTTGATTGTAATCTTATTGCCATAATCGCCATGGATACCATCACGATACATCCACTCTTTCATTTGGTTATACAAATGGCTTCCATGTACCCAATCTAATTGGAAAGACAATGAAATTCCTTTATAGCTGAAATTATTAATGAAAGCCATATTGAATTTAGGATTAGGATCACCATAAGAATAGTTCTGATTGGTGAATTGAATACCCCTTGTAGCGGTATCAACCAATATTCCGTTAACTACCTGATATTTTCCAACATTGGCTTGGCTGATATACAAGCTACCATCCTGTTTAGTTTGGTTAACATCATGGAAGGTCTTATAACCATATAACTGACCGATCTTTGAACCTGCCTGTAATACATAGTTACCATAACCTGCACCACTGGTAACAACAATAGGTTGACCGGTACTGATCGCATCAATTTGTGAACTTTGATGATTGAAGTTAGCTGTGAAATCCCAGTTGAAATCTCTTGTTTTAACAACATTCAAATTCAAAATGAAAGTAACACCGTTTGAAGAAAGAGAGAATGAGTTGGTTAAATAACCGGCACCACCTGTTGAAGGGGGGGCATCTACCTGATAGATTACATTCTTACTTGTTCTCTTCCAGTAAGTACCACTGAAAGTGGCATTACTGAACCATTTTCCTTTAGCCAAATTAACAGTCAGATCTGTACCGATTTCACTTTCTCTTGAAACCTCAACAGTAAGGTTAGGGTTAGATTGAACTGACGGTGTATAAAAAGCAAGATTAGTTCCGCGTGTTACTGTATTTAATGTTACATATCTATCAAATGCACCAGGTTGGATACCTGCTTCACCGTAACCGCCGCGTAATTTAAATTCGGGAATCGCTTTTGATAATTTATCCCAGAAACCTAATTGAGAAATTCTGAAATAAGCATTTCCGTTATAAAAAGTTTGAGGAGTAGAGCCTTGTCCGAATGCAGAAGAATAATCACTTCTGAACCCGCCTCTAATACCCGCAACATTGCCCCAATCCAAGCTTTCACTTAAATACGTACCAAATGTTACAAATGGTCTCACATAATCACTCGAGATTGTTTGAGTGCTTGTTTGGTTCATATTATAGATAGGGTACAAACCTAAGCCGTCACCATTTGTATAATATTGTTTATATACGTTCTTACGATAATCGTAACCTAATTGTGTATTAGAAACGATCGGTACTTTTAGATGAAAATCTTTTGCCAGATCTAAATGCAATGTGGCAGTAGTTAAAGCATTTTGGAATGTGGTATTATATTCCTGATTACCGATACTTCCTTCCTTACCGTTAAAAAGTCCGATACCTGCTGAACTCAAACTGATCAAATTAATATTTTGTGTTTGATTTTTATACACTTGATTGGCTTGCTCATTTTCGTAGTTGATACCATATTTTGCCTCCAGGTCCAAAAAGTGGTTCACTTTATAGGAAGCCTGAATATTTTGGATCACATCGATCGTTTGATCATATCCGAAAGCATACTCTTTATAATAGTTTGGATTGTAACCGTTCACACTTACAGGAGTTGCTACTAATGAATAAGGATAATCACCGTTCGCATCTTTCCAGTTAAAATCAAAGAATGGTGAAGTATTTAATGCTCGGAAGAAAGTACCGCTTACACCTGCTGAAAAGTAGGGATTAAAATTATTTTTAGAATACACCAACTGTGTGATTGAACGAAGTTTAAAACCTTTAAACAATTCAGTACCTACATTGGCAGAAAAATTGGTACGATCCAATGCCCCGTTTCCGCTAATCACACTTTCCTGATGATTATGCGTTAAGGTCATTGCGAAATCATTTTTTCCGGCAGCACCAGAAATAGATAAAGTATTATTGAGTGTTGCTGCAGATTGGAATAATTGAGCAAGATGATCATAATATTTCAGGTTATGATCGTATAATTTACTTCCATCGGTATTAGGATTGGTGCTTGCCCAAACCAAACCGGCTTGAGTTTGTCCATTGATATTAACACCTGAAGTTAATGTTCCGTCAGGCTTAATGGCCAAAATAACTCCATTCTTATCAACAACATTATTATTGGCATCAGTTAAAAATCCGTGAGTAGTTGCCTGATGAAGGTTACCGGAGTTTATAAAACTGCTGCTGGCATAACTTGTAGAGAAATCAATCTTTGTTTGACCTTCTTTACCTCTTTTGGTAAATACCTGAATTACACCATTTGCACCCTGTGCACCATAGATAGTAGAAGATGCAGCACCTTCAACTACTTCAATTCTGTCAACATTGTTCAAATCCAGAGTTCCTAAATCAGTAGCGCGAACTTCTACGCCGTCCACCAATATCATCGGATAAGTACCGCCTCTTAAAGAGTTGATACCGCGAAGCAAGATATTGAGCGGAGCACCCGGAGTTCCTTCTTTACTGGTAATCTGGGCACCGGCAACTTTACCAACTAAAGCCTGTGCAACAGATGTAGTAGAGGTAGCAGCTAATTTATCTCCGCCGATTGTTTCTACAGAAATAGGTAGTTTCTTTTTGCTGGTCGCATAACCAACCCCTGTTACAACTACATCGCTTAACACTTTCACATCAGTTGCTAACTGAACGTTAACTACTGTAGCAGCAGCAACTTCTCTGGTTTCAAATCCAAGGGAACTGATCACAAGGGTAGCACCCTGTTTTACTTTAAGGGTAAATGAGCCATCTGAGCTTGTAGCGGCACCATTCTTTGTCCCTTTTTCAGTTACGGTAGCTCCGGAAACGGCAGCTCCTTTGTCGTCTGTTACCTTACCGGTAGCAGTTTGGCTCTGTGCATTCAGTTGAGCTATGCCCAATACAATACACATAAGCAGAGTTAAAATTTTTCTCATAATCTGTGTTTAGGTTTATAAAGAATTCGCAAAATAGTTAAGAAATGGTTAACTATTGCAATTAATGACATATAATTATTGCAAATAGCTGCACTTTTTTCAGAGAAAAATGACAAGTGGCAGCTTAATAGCCGAATTCATTGAGCAAATATTTGAAATATTTTTATATTGAGAATTATACATATTTATAAATACTAATTATCCGCTTTGCTTTGATGTGCTGATTATCAGTACAGGAAGTAATATTAAATTAGTTAATGTTCCTACCACCAATGTTAATGAGGTAAGCCAACCCAATGAATTAATTCCGCCAAACCCGCTAAAACAAAAGATTACGAATCCCGAAATTAATACCAATGAAGTATAAATAATACTGATACCGGTATGCCTGATGGTTTGAATCAGCGTTGGCTTAAGTTTATTATTAAAATGCGGTAGCTCTTGTTTATAATTCACCAAAAAACGGATGGTAACATCAATTACAATTCCCAATGCAACACTGAAAACAATAACTGTTGATGGTTTTAAAGTAATACCTACCCAACCCATTACACCTGCTGTGATAATTAACGGAATTAAATTAGGTATCAGTGAACAGATCAATATACTAAATGAACGGAACAAGAACAGCATGCACAATGCGATCAGCAGGAAGGCCCAAAATATACTGTCTTTTAATCCTGTGATGATGAATGCAGAGCCTTCTAAAAAAGTTACACTGCTTCCGGTAAATGTTACTTTATAAGATGCGGTATCAAAGATTTCTTTTGTCTTATTTTCAAAATCATTCAGCAAGAAAGGTAATCGTACACTACCAATGTCTTTCATGTTTACACTGATGCGAATATATCTTTGAGAACTGTCAATAAAACTTGTTGCCAATTTTGTGACCATCGATTTATTGTCGTTCACTTTTTTCCGTAATGCGACAGATAAAGCAGCAGGTATTTCAATCGGCAATGCATAACTGCTGCTGTCACCATTATAAAATCCCTGATTGGCAAATTTTAATGCTTCAATAATACTTAAGGGTCTCGCAGTTTCATCTTTTGTGGCAATATAATTACTCAAACTTTCTGCATTCTGCAATGCTCCCATTTTCAAAGCACCCCGATTCTTTTTTGTATCCACTACAATTTCCAAAGGCATTACGCCTTTAAAATTTGTTTCAAACCATTTCAGGTCAGTGTATATTTTATCCTGATGCGGAAGATCATCCACAATAAACCCCTCACTTCTTAATTTAAAAATGCCTATCACAGCAAATACAGTCACAGCAAGCGTTACAGCATACACCCATTTTGCATGATGAAAAGCCCATTGCTCAATGTTCAGTAAAATCTTTTCCAGAAATTGATTGTCCAAATAACGAACATGTTTTGGCTCAGGTGCCTGCAGATAACTTAGTACTATAGGGATAAAGATCAACGAGATTAAAAACAATGCCATGATATTGATTCCGGATACCACCCCAAACTCTTTCAATAACTGACTTTGTGTAAATGCAAAAACGGCGAACCCAATTGCCGCAGCAATATTACAGAACAAAGTTACAATGCCCATTCTCCCCACCATGTTCACCAATGCTTTATGCTTATCGCCCGTTTCTTTAAATGATGTATGAAATTTATTCAAAAAATAAATGCAATTGGGTATACCAATCACTACTATTAACGGAGGGATCAATGCAGTTAACAAAGTTATTTTGTAACCGCAAAGCACCATTGTTCCTAAACTCCAGGTTACGCCCATTCCTACCACCAATAAACTCATAATGGTTGCACTGATGGAGCGAAAGAAAACAAATAAAGTAATGGCAGATAATAAAAATGATCCGAATAAAAACCAATTCATCTCATCTTTGATTTTATTGCCTATAGTTGTTCTGATGAATGGCAAACCGCTGATATGTGTTTTTATATTTGTTTCTTTTTCAAATTGATCAACAGCAGTAACGATACTATTGATCAACTTTGTTCTGCTCTTACTGTTGATGGTGTCTTTATTGAGCGTAACTAATACCAAATAAGATCTTACCGTATCTCTGTTTGCGGCAACATTGTATAATATCCCTTTATAAAAAGGAAGGTTTTCAAAAACAGCTTTATCACTATCTAACAATGACTGGCTATTATATGGATAATGAAAAATTTTGGGCGATAATAATTTACCTGTTGCTGAATCTTTGTTTAAGGTAAGCGCTTCGGGGATACTTAAAACCGCTTCTACTGAACCGATCTCTTTCAGATGCTGATGAAATCTACTCACCGCATTAAATACCTTGGGTGTATAAAATTCCTTGCTTTCAATTCCAACTGCGAGAATATTTCCGTCACCGCCAAACTTTTTCAGGAAATCCTGATATTCCACATACTTGGGATTATCGATGGGAACGGCACGACTGAAATCATAACTCAATTTTACCTGCGAAGCAAAATATCCCATCACGGCTGTTGCAGCGAGTAATATCAACAAAAGAGGCAAACGGAATTTTAAAATGAACTTTCCTAATGAATACCACATTTCCTATGAATTTTACAGACTAAATTATTTTATCGTAAGACAAAGAAAAGGATAATTCGATTTATGCAGCCGAAACCAGCCATATTGTTTTCATTTACGGCAGCTTACACAAGTTTTCTTAACTTGCTGTTATGGTGAATCAAAAAAGTGAAAACATAAGGCAATTGAGTTTTTATGCCTTACTTATTTTTTTAAGTATCTTTTTATTTCTTCAGTTGGCTTCTTTCTTACCGGCTTTGTTAGGCGCAGTTACTTTTTATGTGTTGATGAGAAAGGCTATGAATTTTTTGGTAGTAAAGAAACATTGGAACAAAAGTTTAGCCGCAACAATGCTGATGCTTGTTTCTTTTATTGTTGTACTGCTGCCGGTAAGTTTATTAGTGAATGTTTTATATTCCAAAATCGATTATGCCATTCAAAACAGCAATCAGGTTATTGATGCAATAAAAGTTTATATCCATCATCTTGAAACAGATTATCATGTAGAAATAATCAGCGACAAAAATTTACAACAGGCCGGAACAGCAGTTGCAGAAACCGTACCACAGATTGCAGGCGCCACTTTTAATTCTTTAGTGATCGTTGTTATACTTTATTTCATTTTGTATTTTTTATTGGTGAATGCAAAAGAAATGGAAGATTGGCTAACAGAAAAAGTTCCGTTGAAAAATGATAATGTAAAATTAATAGGCAAGGAATTAAATACATTGATCCTCTCCAATGCATTAGGTATACCGATTACCGCATTGTTACAGGGCATTCTCGGTGCTATTGGTTTTTGGTTGTTGGGTGTGAATGATATTCCTTTCTGGTTTGTTGTTACCTGTATCACGGCAGTAGTGCCGATGGTGGGTTCTTCATTGGCCATTATTCCTGTAGCCATTTTATTATACGCCGAAGGCCATGCACTGAAAGGGACATTGATGCTTCTATATGGTTTTGGATTGATGTATACATTGGATAGTGTTTTTCGCATCGCCATTCAAAAGAGAATGGGAAATACACATCCGTTGATTACCACCTTTGGAGTGATATTAGGATTGCGATTATTTGGGTTTATCGGATTGGTTTTCGGACCGATCTTATTGTCGATGTTTATATTATTGGTAAGGATCTATATCAATGAATTCGATGAAGAAAAATCTAAAAGTTGAAGAGTGCGACGCAAGGAACGATGCTATAAAATACAAATGCTGGTACATAAAAATTAAATCGCAAACCAATAACCGATCAATTGGCAAATAATGCCAACGATCAATCCGATATAAATTTCTGCATTCGTATGATCGCTGACCAACAAACGGCTCGTACAAACAATTCCCGTTAATAATAAAGTAATGCTGATAGCCAATGTTATTTGTGTGTGATAGAAGAATGCAAACAGTATCATTGCCGCCAAAGCACCGCCCATAGCCATTCCATGCAGACTGATCTTGATATAATTATTGATGATGACACCTAATGAAGTTGAAATGAAAATACCGAAATAAAAGAATTTCAATACTTCCGGTTGATCGGTAAAATTGCGACTGAGATAATACATCCACCAATAAAAGAACATACTCACTAAAAAAGGAATGATCCTGTCCTTTTGTGTGCGCAAAAAAATACTCTCACTGAATTTTAAACGCCACAATAAAAAAACAGCGAATGCAGGAAAGAAAGCGGTAAACCAAAATACACCGAACAAACGCATCTTCAACTTCCATAAAGTAATGCCTGAAAATTCATATGGAAATTGAAAAACTAAAAAAATAAAAATATAGGTTGGGATGAACAAAGGATGAAACACATAAGAAATAATCTTCGCAGGAAAACGAAGCAAAATGGATGGTTTATATATTTCTGTTTCTTGTTGCATACTATTCCCTTCAGTGGTTAGGGGTTTATAATTCTTTTCTCAATCTTGCTACAGGAATATTCAACATCTCTCTGTATTTCGCAACAGTCCTTCGTGCAATATTATAACCTTTATCATTCAACATGTCAGTTAATTCTTCATCACTTAACGGTTTGCGTTTATCTTCCGCTTCGATCATATTGCTTAATATTTTTTTCACTTCACGGGTACTTACTTCTTCGCCGCTGTCTGTACTCAAACTTTCACTGAAGAAAAATTTCAAACGAAATGTTCCGAATTCTGTTTGCACGAATTTACTGTTGGCAACACGGCTGACGGTTGAAATATCAAGCCCTGTTTTTTCTGCAATATCTTTTAAGATCATGGGCCGCATTTCGGTTTCATCGCCCGTTAAAAAGAATTCATACTGATGCTTCATGATGGTGTCCATCGTAACCAATAAAGTATGCTGCCTTTGTTTGATCATATCAATGAACCATTTGGCAGAATCAATCTTTTGTTTGATGAATAATACCGCTTCTTTTTGCCGCTTATCTTTTTTAGCCCCTTTTTCATATTCCTTCATCATATCTCTGTAACCTTCACTCACACGCAGATCCGGAGCATTGCGTGAATTCAGGGTCAGCTCTAATACCCCGCCGTTGTTGAAAATATAAAAGTCAGGAACAATATAACTTTCCGCTTTGTTGATCTCACCCACATTACCGCCCGGTCTGGGATTGAGTTTGATGATCTGATTGATCACCTCTTTTATCTGATCATCATTCAAATTCAATCCGCGCTGAATCTTTTCATAATGCTTCTTCGTAAATTCTTCAAAATATTTCTTAAGAATCTGAATAGCTAACTCAACCGCTTTTCCTTCATGCAATTTTCTTTCCAACTGCAGCAATAAACATTCTTGTAAATTTCTTGCACCCACGCCGGCAGGATCAAATTGCTGTATCTGTTTAATGATACTTTCCACTTCCTTTTCATCCGTCATCACATTTTGCCTGAATGCAAGGTCATCCACAATACTGCTTAATTCTCTGCGCAAATAACCATCATCATCCAAACTGCCCACGATCTGTTCAGCAATTTTAAAACGGCGTTCATCCAATTCCAATAAACCGAGTTGATTGATGACCATATCAAAAAAGCTGTTCTCATTTTTCATGGGCATCACTTTCTTGTCGTCAATCTCAGGGTAATTATCATCTTTCATTTTATAGTCGGCTATTTCGCCGTCATCATCTGCTACATATTCGCTGATGTCTAAATTCTCGTACTCATCTTCACTGCCATCCAATTCATATTCTTCTTCGGTACTTTCAAATTCGTCTTTCATTTCTTCTCCATCGTCATTGTTGGCATCCTCATCCATTTCTAATGCAGGATTTTCTTCCAGCTCTTCTTTGATGCGTTCTTCCAAATTGGCAGTAGGCACTTGCAGCAATTTCATCAACTGAATTTGCTGTGGCGATAATTTTTGCAACAAGCGTTGCTGTAATGATTGACCTAATGACATTTTCTTCTTCCTGAATTTTAAAATCGATAGAACCGCGAAGCCGCAATGACGCAGAGGGATACAAAAATATTTTTATTTAACGCTGCGTCTTTGTGTCTCTGCGGTTCATAAAAAATAACAACGTAAATTTACATACAAATGAAAGCAACAATATTGTGAAAAGAATTTGTTTGTTTGTAAATTTATTGCTAATACTTGCTACAGCTGCTAAAGCGCAGTTATTGCAACAGCCTGCTATGCCAAAAACAAAAATTGATAGTTTGAAAATGTACCCA
>CAIVCF010000182.1 GCA_903904335.1 uncultured Chitinophagaceae bacterium
CGGTTGCTGGGACAATGCAAAGAAAGTTGTGGAAGTAGATCTAAAAGCAAAAGGAACAGCATTGCATGATGCAACAGTTGTGGGTGATACTGTGGGTGATCCATTTAAAGACACATCTTCAGTAGCTTTAAATCCTATCATTAAGTTCACGACATTGTTCGGTTTATTGGCAATGGAAATTGCTATTTCTGAAAATTTCAGAAATTATGCTCCTTATGCCGGTCTGTTATTCTTATCCATTGCATTGGTATTTGTATGGCGTTCATTTTATAAGATGAGGATCGAAAAAGACATGCCTCAGCCTAAAAAAAACCAAATAACATACAGATAAAAAAAGAAGACCTGGTATTATCTTAAAACGGATACTTATTCACTAAATAAAAACCCCGATAGTTTTGAATTATCGGGGTTTTATTATTTTGAAAAAGAGTTTAGCTCAATTGTAAGCTTGCAATGATGCCTTTTATTTTCGCTTCCAGCTCTGCATATTTGGCATCGAATTCTGCTTTGTTGTTAAGCTTTGTATTTACGCTGAAATAGAATTTGATCTTTGGTTCTGTTCCGCTCGGACGAGCAGATATCTTACTGCCGTCTTCGGTGATGAATTGCAATACATTGCTTTTCGGTAATTCAATTTTCCAGCTTTCACCTGTGATCAAATTTTTACCAATGCTTAATTCATAATCCAATAGCTGCGCCACTTTGCTGCCATGAATAACTGAAGGCGGATTCTTGCGGTATCCTTCCATCATATCAGCAATTTCTTTCTGACCATTCATTCCTTTCTTGGTAATGCTGATCAGGTTCTCATAATAAAATCCGTATTGAATATACAGGTCGAGCAGTTTATCAAATAAAGATCGTCCCTGATTTTTTTCATACGCTGCCATTTCACATAATAGTGCAACAGCGCTTACTGAATCTTTGTCACGAACCTTATCACCGATCATCAAACCAAAACTTTCTTCACCGCCAACAATATAATTTTCTTTGCCTTCTTTTTCAAGAATCAGCGAAGCGATCCATTTAAAACCTGTAAGAACAGAATAATATTTCACGGCATTATGTTCGCTTACCACTCTTGCCATTTCAGTTGAAACGATCGTTGAAACTGCAAAATCATTTGCTTTTGTAATGCCTTTGCTTTTTCTGGCTTCCAGCATATAAGCAAATGCCAATACCAATGTCTGGTTTCCGTTCATTAATATCCATTCACCTTTATGATTTTTTACACCGATACCAACACGGTCAGCATCAGGATCAGTTCCCAATAAAATATCAGCATCCAATTCTTTGGCTTTCTTCAAACCAATACTCATGGTTTCACTTTCTTCGGGATTGGGATAAATAACCGTTGGAAAATTACCATCAGGTGTTGCCTGTTCTTCTACGATGTGCACATTAGTAAAACCATAAGCTTGTAATGCTTTTGGCACTAACATGATACCTGTTCCGTGGATAGGTGTGTACACGATTTTAAGATCATGTTGTTTCGCGATCACTTCAGGATACACACTTAACCCCTTTACCATTTCAATATATTGATCATCCATCTCTTTGCCGATGATGGTAATATTTGCTTCGCCACCACTCCATTTCACATCGTCAACACTTGAAATAGCTTCCACTTCTTTGATCACATTTTTATCATGCGGTGAAACCAATTGTGCGCCGTCATCCCAATAAGCTTTGTAACCATTATATTCTTTCGGATTATGAGAAGCCGTACAAACCACGCCGGCCTTGCATTTTAAAGTTCTTATCGTGAAACTTAATTCAGGTGTGGGTCGCAGTGATTCAAATAAATAAACTTTAATACCATTTGATGCAAAAACATTTGCAGTAGTTTCAGCAAAGAAGCGTCCGTTATTTCTGCTGTCATGCGCAATGGCAACTTTTATCTCTTCGCCGGGAAAACTTTTTTTCAGATAATTGGCGAAGCCCTGTGTAGCCATGCCTACTGTATATTTATTCATGCGGTTTGTGCCAACACCCATGATGCCACGAAGTCCGCCTGTACCAAATTCGAGACTTTTATAAAATGATTCTTCTAAGTCGGCAGGATTCGATTCCTGTAATTTCTTTATTTGATCTTTTGTATCTGCATCGTAGTTGCCGTTAAGCCATGCATTAATGTTTTTCAAAGTAGCAGCATCCATGTTAATAGATTTAGAATTGAATTTTATTTTTATTGAACAGCAAGTTTAAGAAGAATTTTCAATTATTTTATAAATGCACCTAATACTTCTCCTCCTTTCACTTCAACCTGAATATGATCTTGCAAAGTAGTAGCGATGGATAATCCCACATAATCAGGTTTTGCAGGATATAACTTGTGCATCCTCTCCACCAATACCAATGTTTGAATCCTTTTGGGATGAAAACTCAACAATGGTTTCAACATATAAAGTAATGTTTTGCCGCTGTTGGCAACATCATCAATGATGATCACATTTTTATTGTCGAAATTGATGACTTCGCTCAACGTGATATCAACGGGGAAATCTTTATCCAGACTTGCAGAGATCACCTGAAACGGAATAGACAAATAAGGCTTTAATAAACTTGCGATCTTTTCAGCGATCACCAATCCGTTTGTTTTCACACCAATGATGATGAGTTCCGAATCATCGCCCTGCAATTGTTCTGCTATCTCTAAAGCCAATCTTTGCAGTTTATAACCGGCTTCTTCCTGTGTAAGTATATAATTTCTGTCAACCATAATTAAATTTTCATACTCAAATGTAATAACAAACACACAACCTGCAATTGAAATCAATTATCTTAGCGGCATAACTGTTTCCTTATGCAATATATTCAGCAAATCCTATTCGTGGCTATTGCCATTACAGCTATTTATCTCTTTTCCAAAAAAGCTTTGGAGATCAAAAGAAATATTTTTTTAGGCCGTGAAGAAGACCTAAAAACAAACAGCGCTCAGGGTTGGAAAAATGTTTTATTGCTGGCATTCGGACAACAAAAAATGTTCAAGAATCCATTGGTGGCAGTGATGCACTTTTTTGTATATGCAGGATTCATCATCATCAATATTGAAATTGTAGAAATCATTCTCGACGGTGTTTTAGGAACACATCGTTTGTTTGCATCACCATTGGGTGAAGTATATATCTGGCTGATCAATGCTTTTGAAATATTGGCGATCTCTGTCTTGATCTTTTGTGTGATATTTCTAATCAGAAGAAATATCATTAAGTTGAAACGATTTGCCAGCAAGGATCTGAACGGATGGCCAAGAAGCGATGCAAATTATATCTTGATCACTGAAATTGTTTTGATGAGTTTGTTTTTAACCATGAATGCATGTGATCATACGCAGACATTTTTCTTTTCATCATTCTTAAAACCTTTATTCAATAATTTCAGTGAACACAGTTTGGAAGTAATTGAAAGAACTTGTTGGTGGTTGCATATCATCGGCATTTTTGCATTCGCGAATTATTTGCCTTATTCAAAACACCTGCATATCATCCTTGCTTTTCCTAATGCTTATTTTGCCAAAACAGAACCGCAGGGAAAAATGGAGAACATGTCCGAGATCCAAAACGAAGTATTGTATTCCATGCGACCTGAATTAGCTCCAACAGGCGATGCAGCAGCACCCGTTAAAAAATTCGGGGCTAAAGATGTATTTGATCTCAGTTGGAAAAACTTATTAGATGCTTACAGTTGTACCGAATGCGGAAGATGCACTGCTGCTTGCCCTGCAAACATCACAGGAAAACTATTAAGTCCGCGCAGCATCATGATGAAAACAAGAGATCGTTTGGAAGAAGTGGGCAGAAATATCAATAGTAATAAAACATTTACTGAGGACAACAAATCTTTACTGCATGATTATATCAGCGATGAAGAATTAAGAGCATGCACCACTTGCAATGCTTGCGTGGAACAATGCCCTGTCAGCATTTCCCCCTTGGATATTATTGTGCAACTACGTCGTTATTTGATCATGGAAGAAAGCAGTGCACCGCAGGAATGGAACAGTACATTCAGCAATATGGAGAATAATTTTGCACCCTGGAAATTCTCTCCTGATGAAAGAGATAAATGGGCGGAGGAAATGATAAATGTTGAATGATGAATTTTAAATGAAGTTTTTAAGGATGAGCTTCACTCCAGACTAGAGACTTTCAACTCAAGTCTCTTAAACAAACGTTCCCCAAACCATCCTGTACAATTGAATAGCTGCAGCAAGAATAAAAATAATGCCCATTACAATATCCAATGTTTTATTGCTGGTATTGAATTTGGTGACCACCCAGTTTCCTCCATACATATAAAAAGCAAGGCCGCTGATGGTGCCCGTTCCGCATCCGATGGTAAACACATTGAACTCAAAAGTATTGGAATGCAACACATGCAAATGAATTAAATAGCTGCTCCAAATGAACCAGAAAGGAATTTGAGCAGGATTCAATGCGCTCATAGTAATACCCAGCCAAAAACGATTAATTTTATTATTAAGTATAGGTGACTTTTTTTCTCCCTGATGTTTGAGTGCAGTAATAAAACTGTACACGCCAAAGCCGAGAAAAAATACAACCGTTAACCAACCCAATAAAGTAAAAAAGAATTTGTGCTGCATGATGAGATCAACACCTGATAAAACGGTACGCAAATAAACGATCTCTATCAAAGCAACGCCCACAGCATATTTCCAGGCATTGGAGAATCCTTCTTTCACAGCAATATGTGTGGAAGTGATGCTCATGGTACCCAATGGAAGTTGACCTAAAAAACTCACCAACCAACCGGTAAAAAATATGAGAATGAATGCTGTCATTGCAATTGCAACATAAGATTTATTTCACAGAAAGAAACAATGGATACAAGTGAACAAATATTTGCAGCTTTCAACAAAAATTATTTTTTGATCAATGGAAGTATCACCAGCTTAAACAGTATGATGAGCAATGCAAACAGGAAAATAAATATGGAAATGCGGTTCATTCCATGCATGTATTTGATGTATTGATTTCTTTCTTTGTTCGGATCTCTTTTTTTGATGTAGAGATATTCCAATATTTGTTGCCAAAAACTTTTCATCTATTTTATTTTATGTTGTTCAGCCAGATACTTAAATGCTCGGTTATCTGTTTTGTTTCAATAATAAATCCATCGTGACCGTAAGCTGAATCGATCTCTACCAGATCTGCATTGGGCATGTGTTCTGCCATGAAACGTTGTTCATCGAGCGGACAAAGTATATCACTATGTATGCCAATGATCAAAGTGGGTTGTGTGATCGATTCCAATGCTTTGATCAAATCTCCGCCGCGTTTTCTTCCGAGATGATGACTGTCCATCGCCTTCGTCAATAACCAATAACTGTACGCATTAAAACGTTTCACTAATTTATCACCCTGATAAGTGATGTATGACGACACTCTGAAATTATCAATTTTCTCAGGATCAGGATCGGTTTGTTTTTCCTGGTAAATACCATAATTGCGATACGTTAACATACCGATGGCACGTGCTGCTTTCAATCCTTTGGAACCCGCATCGGGCCTGTGCTCCATCCAGGTGCTGTCTGCTTCAATTGCCAATCTTTGAGCAGTATGCACTGCAACGCCCCATGCACTTTCGGATGGTGAAGTAGCAATGAGAAAAATATTTTTGATGATCTCTTTTTCCAGCATCGCCCATTCCAGCACCTGATAGCCACCCATGCTGCCGCCGATCAATAAATAAATATGTTGAATGCCGAGATGCTGACGCAATAAAATATTTGCTTTCACCATATCTCGTATGGTGATGGATGGAAAATCGGAATAATAAGGTTGATTTGTTTTTGGATTGATGCTTAACGGTCCCGTTGTTCCGTAACAGGACCCGAGAATATTGGCACCAATGATAAAGTGTTCTTGTGGGTTGATGATGCAACCCTCTCCCACCAAGCCTTTCCACCAATCAGCAGGGTCTGCGTTTGCAGTCAATGCATGGCAAACCCAAACAACATTGGAAGCATCTGAATTCAATTGTCCATGCGTTTGATAGGTAATGTTGATACCTTGCAAAGTTTTACCGTTCTCTAAAACAAAGTCTTCTTGATATTCGAACAATTTCATCAGGTGATTTCGTATTTCAAAAGCAAAATAAGTACTTGCATCAATTACATTTGCATAAATCTTTGAGAAATGACAAAAATTGAACTAAATCGTGTGGATGATGCGTATGCTTTTGAAGGAAAGGACAGCAGCGGGCATATTGTTCGCATTGACGGTGCAGTTGAAATTGGCGGGCATAATTCAGGCATTCGCCCCATGCAATTATTACTGATGAGTTTGGGCGGTTGCAGCGGCATTGATATTGTTTCCATTTTAAAAAAGCAAAGGCAGGAAGTTAAGGGTTTTAATATTTCGATCGAAGGTGAACGTGAACAAGGCAAAGAACCTGCATTATGGAAACATGTGAATGTTATTTTTAAGTTCACCGGAAATGTGGATGAAGACAAAGCAAAAAAAGCATGTGCATTATCCATTGATAAATATTGTTCTGTTGCTGCAACATTAAGAGCAGCGGGATGTTTGGTGGATTGGAAAGTGGAAGTAAACCCCTAACCCCTAAAGGGGAATAAACTATTATTCATAACTCATAACTCTTAATTCATGAACCCTATAACCAAAGCCATCCGCATTCAAACAGAAAGAACAAACGAAATGGAACATAGCACACCTATGTTTTTAACCAGCAGTTTTTGCTTTGATAATGCAGAAGATATGCGTGCCGCTTTTGCTGATGAAAGCGATGATAATATTTACAGTCGCTTCAGCAATCCTAATGTAGATGAATTCACAGCAAAGATCGTTGCGTTAGAAGGCGCAGAAAGTGGCTATGCCACTGCATCCGGCATGAGCGCCATCTTTGGTTCTATCATGGCTCTGTTGAAACAAGGTGATCATTTATTATCGAGCGATTCTATTTTCGGAAGTACGCATACCATCATTACAAAATATTTACCCAAATACGGAATTGAAGCAACTGAAATCAGTGCAGGTGCAACTGAAGCGGAATGGGAAGCTGCCATTCAACCAAACACTAAAATGATCTATCTCGAAACACCAACCAATCCGGGATTGGATATTTTAGATATTGAAATGATCTCAAAAATTGCAAAAAAACATCATGTTCTTTTAAATGTAGATAATTGTTTTGCAACACCCATCCTTCAAACTCCCATTGCATTGGGGGCTGATATTGTTGTTCATTCAGCCACCAAATGGATCGACGGACAAGGAAGAGTTTTAGGCGGTGTTGTTGTGGGCAAGAAAGAATTGATCCACGAAATTTATTTATTCTGCAGAAGTACAGGTCCGGCTTTATCTCCATTCAATGCCTGGGTATTAAGTAAAAGTTTAGAAACACTAGATGTGCGGATGGAACGTCATGCATCAAATGCATTGTTTATTGCAGAACAATTAGAATCGCATCCAAAAATTGCATCACTCAAATATCCATTCTTAAAAAGTCATCCTAAATATTCAATCGCTGCAAAGCAAATGAAGAGTGGTGGTGGTATTGTTTGTTTTGATTTAAAAGGCGGATTAGAAAGCGGCAAGAAATTTTTAGATGCTTTACAAATACTTTCCTTAACAGGCAATTTAGGCGACACGAGAAGTATCGCATCACATCCTGCAAGTACAACACATGCAAAATTAACAGAAGCAGAACGCGCGGCAGTAAGCATTACACCCGGCTTGATCCGCATCAGCGTTGGATTAGAGCATCAAGATGATATTTTGAATGATATATTGCAGGCATTGGAGAAAAGTTAGTACCCATGAAAACTATTCTTTTCATATTAAGTTTTGCTATTTGCCAAACAATACTTTGCCAAGTTGATAGACAAGGGTATGTCATCCAAACACAGAAATTTTTTGATTCATCAAAAAACACTTATTTATTCTCAGAACTATTACCTGAATTTAAACTTTGGTATAGGGAATCTTTCAGCATTCGGGAAATTGATAGCATCTATCATGAAGAAGTAAGTGGTAAAACGACAAAGTATTCAGTAAATCCTCTAAAATTTTATTTTATTGATTTACATACAAAAATTTTTTATGAATATGCCAAACTTAATAAAAATGAGCCCTTACTAAAATCTTTTCAGGTAGTGGATACGATGAAAATGTTATATCCTTCTATATATATTTTTTTTGGCTCAAAAGATTCAGCTTCAAGAATTAATATGCCCAATGAAAAGTATTTTGAAATACCAGATACTTTAATTCAGGGAATAAAATACAAAAGACTAAAATGCTTGCACCAGATGAATTATCATGGGAAAACTTATGAGACCGTTTGGATTCCTTATTTCAGGTACGATATAAAAAAATCGATCCTGCATTTGTCGAAGGAATTTGATGAAAAAATGAATTGGCCCATGGTGAAATTAGAAGTGTTTGATGTAAAATTCAAAACGTTGTTAGAAATAAATTATGTTCGCTCTGAGCTTACTAAAGAAGAAACTGAAATATTTGATGCATGGGAGCATAATGCAAAATTAAATAGTGTAACAAATAAATAAAAACCTCAGCATATTTCGTTGAGGTTTTTTATTTTATGCAAGAAGATTTTTATTCCTTACTCACCGCCACAGCGATCTTAGAATCAGCAGTACCGTAATACAAAAACCATTGATGGTTAAAGTTGCATAATCCTTCTAAAAAACAAACCTGATTTACTTGCCCGGTTATTTCATAAGGTCGTTCGGGTTTGATAAAATAATAATCCAATCGTTTTAAAATTTTTGTGGGATCGTTCTTATCAAAAAAAACCTGTGCAGCCGCATACGTTCCTTCAGGTAAACTCGTATCGCCGATACTTCTTAAATTTTTACTGTTATAAATTAAGAGAATGCCTTTATCGGTAAGCATGGCAGGCGGGCCTGATTCAACCAGATCACTATCGAATTTTTTATTTCTGGTAGGAACAATGATCTGTAAAAATGGCATTTCAACAGCCCAACTTTTCAATGAATCTTTTGCATGTTCACCCTCTTTCATTTCAACCGGTGTCCAATGAATGAGATCATCAGATGTTGCAGCCCATATAAAAACATCGCCCCAATACATCCAATATTTTCCATTGATCTTTGTTGCAATTATTTTTCCGTCTTTGTAGGTAGAAACGATTGAACCGGACTTGGACCATTTGTCAACATATTTTCCATTATATGCATTTGCAAAAACATGACCTTGCTTTTTCCAATGAATCAAATCAGTAGAAGTGGCAACTAATAATCTTGCCAACTTACCATCATACGCAGTATAAGTCATGTAATAAGTGCCTTTATCATCTTCCACAATTCTCGGATCTTCACAACCGCCCTCCCATTCATATTTTTTATACGCATCATTATCAGGAAATAAAACCGGGGCTGGATGTCTTGTAAAATGAATGCCATCAATGCTTTCAGCCAATCCTATCCGGGAAGTACCTTCCGGTTTTCCTGTTTTATCCTGTGCACGATACAGCATAAATACTTTATTGTCTTTTATAACGATCGCAGGATTGAACACATCTTTTTCTTCCCAGAAATTTTTTTGTTTGGTGATAGGATCTATAAAACTATTATTTCCGGGCGTTAAAATTGGATTGACAGAATCTGTTTTTTTGAAAGAAAGCATTGCCCAATCGTCTGCATTTTGTACTGAATCTTTTGTTGCAATTTGTTTGTAAGTTGGATTATTACAACTGCAAAAAATAATACATGCAAAAATTACAACTGAAAATGTTTTCATACAGCAATCATTTAGGTTTGGAAAGATAGTGAAAAGAAAAAACCTTGCACCATTTAATAGTACAAGGTTTTAACATAGAATGGTATAAAATTAATTTACAACTAAGGTAACAATAGAATGCGGTAAGCTCACTGTTTCTGCGGCTTTGCCGGCAATCCATAAACGATATGGAATTTTTTCGCTGCTTTGATTCATGACGATCACAACAATTTTTCCATCAGTATTTTCAAATGCAGTGGTCAATAACTGACCGCGACTTGATGAACTGATAATCCTTTTTGCGCCGGGACGAATGAACTTTGAAAAATGTCCGATATAATAATAAGAACTGAGATAATTTAATTCTCCTGTTTTGGTATCGGCATGTATCGGTGCAAAACAAAAATTACCAACATGATTGGGTCCACCTTTTTCATCCAATAAAACATTCCAATCGGTCCATGCAACAGTACCGTTATTAAAATCATTGATCATAGAACGTCCGTAAGTCTCTCCTAATTTCCATGAACCAAGCAGTGCAGGAATAAAGCTTTCAGCACAACCTTCCGTAAAGATGAGATGTGTATTCGGATAAGATTCAGCAACGCGTTTTACATTATCGAAAATCTTTCCGCCACCTGTCCAATCTTCATACCAATGGAAACCGATACCCCATACATATTTCGCAGCTTGTGGATCATCGAGTACAGTGCTTACACGTTGATACATTAGATCGCGATTATGATCCCATGCAATTAATTTTTTATTCGCTAATCCACTTTTTACTAATGTAGGTCCGAGAAAGTTTTTAATGAAATCTCTTTCCTGTTCTCCTGTGTAGTTGCAGGACTCCCATGTTTGAACAGCCATCGGTTCATTTTGTACAGTCAATCCCCAAACAGGAATTCCTTCTTTCTCATAAGTCTTGATAAACTTAATATAATAGTTAGCCCAAGATTGATAAAATTCTTTCTTTAACTCGCCACCATGCAGCATGCTTCCATTTGATTTCATAAACGCAGGCGGACTCCAGGGGCTGACAAACAAGGTCAATTTATTTCCTGCAGCAGCAATAGCCTGTTTGATGAAAGGAATACGAAATTGAAAATCGTGTTCAACGTTGAAAGATTTTAATGCAGTATCACCTTCGGCAACATAAGTGTATGAATCGCTGGAAAAATCGCAACTGTGAATATTGGTCCTTGCCAAAGTATAACCGATCCCTTTTTTTGTATCGTATAAAGCCTGCATCAATTCGGCTTGTTTTTCTTTTGGAAGTTTCGCATAAGTTTCTGCAGACGCATCCGTCAATGCGCCGCCAATACCTATAAATGTTTGGAATTTTTTAGTTGGATCAACAAAAATGCATGGCTCTGTTTCTTTTGGCTGACCAAAATCCTTGAACTGTAAAGTTTCCGTATTACTTAAGCGTAATGTTGTACTGTCGGCAGTTGTATAAACTGTAACTGTTTTATTAGTTACAGAGTTATCGCTTATTTTTTTAACTGGTTGCTGAAAAGCAAAACAAGGAAGTAATAAAAAGGGAAATAGTCTTTTCATATAGCATTGTTAGAAAGGATAAATAAGATTGGCAAAATTAGTTAACCTTGTGCGTAAACACAGATATAATTATTTATTTAGTTGAATTAAAAACTATTTTTTGTTGTTCGACATGTACTCAATACCCAATTTCGTTAAAAGAAGCATCCAGCTCAAGTAAGCCGTCGTCAACATAGGTCGCTGAAACCTGAACAGTGCCTGATATTTTCCTATTTACATTGTCAATCGAATCGATACTTAGCTTGCCTGCGCGGATATAACTTATTGGAATATTTGTTCCCGTTGTAATGAAAGTATTTGTATTGAGTGGCAGGTATCGCACGCTGGTAGAAAATATTCCGGTGCTGCCAACATCTAAAGTATTCTTTTTAGGTGCTCTGAAAGTTCCGGGTTTCATTGCTTTGTCCGACATCACAAAGCTGACAAGAATCCTTTTATCTTCTGTCACAAATGTGCTGGTTAAAGTTACCAAGACTGAATAATGGTTATTGAAGCTCCCATATTGTATTCTCTTGTCTTCCATAATATGAATGGTATTATTTTCTGTGCTATATTCTTTACCATTCAGATGTATGATAGTTTTACCGTTGCTATTTATTCTGTAAAGTGGATTATTCTTTAATTGTTTCTCTTTTTCCAATTCTTCAGCTTTCACAAAATCATCAATTACACCATTCTCATAAACAATCTTCTGCACTTCATTTTTCAGGATGTCATAAGATGGGCCGTTCAAGTTTTCTAATTTTTTATATTTAACGGTTGTTAATGTTATCTCGATCACTTTTGAGTGAATCTCTGTTCCGTCTTTTTTATAAATAATATCCTGCCCGAAAATTGATATAACACAAAATAATAAGAACGATGTTGTAGTGAATACTTTTTTCATAAAATAGTTGGCCATTTTAGTGAGGTCAAAAAATAGACATCATTTATCAAAAGTATAAAATATTTTACTTTTTAGAAATGTATGTTGATGCCCGTTTTTAATGTAACATAAGTTCTATTAAACAAAAAAGCCTTCATCAAAATGATGAAAGCCTGATAAAAATTTGTGGAGAGTATCGGGGTCGAACCGACGACCTCTTGCATGCCATGCAAGCGCTCTAGCC
>CAIVCF010000183.1 GCA_903904335.1 uncultured Chitinophagaceae bacterium
AAAATACCAAACAAAATAAAAATTAGATTTTAATTATGCAATAGTCTTACAATAAAAAACCCCGGCTTAAAAGTCGGGGCTATTCAGTTGGGGTATACAACAGGGGTAATTAAAAAGTGATTCTTTCTTTATTTTATATCACCACGTTGATCATCTTTCCTTTTACAAAAATTATTTTCTTCGGCGCTTTGCCTTCTAACCATTTTTGAACCGTTTCATTTGCAAGAACAATCGGTTCTACTTCTGGTTGAGAAATATTAATATCCAAAGAAAGCGTTGTACGTAATTTACCATTGATACTTACCGGATATTCTTTAGTTGATTCTGCAACATATTTTGATTCGAATGTTGGGAAAGTCGCATCCAGAATAGATCCAGTGTTACCCAATGCTTTCCATAATTCTTCTGCAATATGCGGTGCATAAGGAACGAGCATAATTAAAACAGGTTCCAATACTTCTCTTTTATTGCATTTCAGATCAGCCAATTCATTTACGCAAACCATGAATGCAGATACAGCTGTATTGAAAGAAAAACGTTCTGTATCATCTTCAATTTTCTTGATGGTCTTATGCAATACTTTTAATTCTTCAGTAGTGGCTTTTTCTTCGTTCCAAACTTTGCCCTTCAATTCATCAAAGAATAAACGCCATAATTTTTTTAAGAACCGATGTACACCTTCAATGCCTTTTGTATCCCATGGTTTGCTTTGTTCCACCGGACCTAAGAACATTTCGTACATGCGGAAAGTATCGGCGCCATATTTTGCAACTAGATCATCGGGATTAACTGTGTTGAATTTTGATTTGGACATTTTTTCAACTTCAGCTCCACAGATATATTTCGAAGTTGACTCAGAATTATAAAGAGACCCATCTTCTAAAATAAACTCTGCATTTGCATATTCACTATTTCTCCATTTCTTGAACTCTTCAATATTTAGTTCATATCCATCAACAATGTTTACATCAACATGAAGCGGCGTTAAAATAAATTCTCCAATTTCAATTAGTTCTTTAGAGTATTTGCTTGGTAAGACAGAATTAATCAATTCAAATAATTCTCTTTTATTTTCTGCAACTTTATTTTGATATTTATCAAAATGATTTTTACTACTGAAGAATGTGTTGTTATTATCATTTAAATCTGGAACTAAAACACCAGTCAATCTATACACAAACCTCGAACTTCCCTGTATCATTCCCTGATTCAATAACTTTTTAAACGGCTCATCATACCCAATAAAACCTAAGTCGTACAAGGCTTTCGTCCACATGCGGCTATACAATAAATGCCCCACTGCATGTTCTGTTCCACCAATGTATAAGTCAACCTGATTCCAGTAATCGCTTACTTTTCTATCACAAAATCTTGCATCATTATGCGGATCCATGTAACGTAAAAAATACCAACTGCTTCCTGCATAACCGGGCATCGTATTCGTTTCTAATTCTTTCGCCACCCATTCAGGAATATTTGCCAACGGACCTTCGCCTTCGGGGCCGGGAGAATAAGTATCCACTTCCGGCAGCAATAATGGCAATTCATTTTCACTTAACGGATATGCCGTTCCATCTTTCCATTTTATTGGAAATGGTTCGCCCCAATAACGTTGTCTGCTGAAAGCAGCATCACGCATTCTGTAATTTATTTTTTTCTTCCCAATGCCTAAAGTCTCTAATTGATTAACGACTAATTCAATCGCATCTTTCATTACAATGCCATTCAGGAAATCGCTGTTGGTGAGTGTTGCTTCTTTTGTTGCATTGGCTTCTTCCCCATTAAAATAATCGCCTATGATATTGGTGATCGGAATATTAAAATGTTTGGCGAATTTAAAATCGCGTTCATCGCCGCAAGGCACAGCCATGATGGCCCCTGTTCCATAACCTGCCAGCACATATTCTGAGATCCACACAGGGATTGGTTTTGCATTGAATGGATTTATGGCATATGCACCTGTAAAACATCCCGTGATCTTTTTCTCAGCCATGCGTTCTCTTTCGCTGCGACTGTTTACATAATGCAGATATTTTTCAACTTCATTTTTTTGTTCGGCCGTCGTAATATGTTTTACTAATTCATGTTCAGGAGCCACCACCATAAAATCAACGCCGAAGATTGTATCGGGTCTTGTAGTGTAAACAGTTAATTTTTGATTGGTATTTTGAATATCAAAAGTAATTTCTGCGCCTGTAGATTTACCGATCCAGTTGGTTTGCATTTCTTTCATCGCATCGCTGAAATCCACTGTCTGCAAGCCTTGCAGCAAACGATCAGCATATTCGGTAATACGCAAATACCATTGACGCAATTTCTTTTTCACCACAGGATGACCACCACGTTCACTTACTCCGTTCACTACTTCATCATTGGCTAAAACAGTTCCCAATGCTTCGCACCAATTCACTTCACCATAACCGCAAAAAGCCAACCGATAATGCATCAATACTACTTGTTGGTATTCATCCGTAAAACTTTTCCAGAGATCTTTTTCAAATTCAATCGTTGCATCACCCGGACAAGGATGATTTACATTTCCTTCTGCTTCAAAAATTTTAATTAATGAATCAATGCTTTCAGCTTTTTGTGTATGACGGTTAAAATAAGAATTGAATAGCTGCAGAAATATCCACTGCGTCCATTTATAATATTTGGGATCGCAGGTTTTAACTTCTCTGTCCCAATCAAAACAAAAACCAATTTTATCTAATTGTGCCCTGAAATTATTGATGTTATTTTCTGTTGAGATAGCAGGATGAATGCCATGCTCAATGGCATATTGTTCGGCAGGTAAACCAAATGCATCATAACCCATTGGATGCAGCACATTAAAACCTTTCAATCTTTTAAAGCGAGCAAAAATATCGCTGGCAATATAACCCAATGGATGTCCCACATGCAAGCCAGCGCCGCTCGGATACGGAAACATATCTAGCACATAATATTTTGGTTTATCGCTGATGTTTGAAACCTTATAAGCATTCGATTCTTTCCATTGCGTTTGCCATTTCTTCTCTATTTCCCTGAAATTGTATTCCATATTTTATTTACTGTTCTCGATTTATTATTTTTTTACAAGCTTTTGTTTTTCATAGCAGCTTTGTTGTGTCACTCACTTGTACTTTTTGAGCTGTGAGCAACTAGCCATTAGCTTCGAGGAAAAACTCATAGCTCACAGCTAATTGCTCATGGCTATTCTTAAGTACAAGTGTGCGACGCAAGAATGCAAAATAGCAGCACAACAGCCGGCCTCAAAATAATTCTAACAAAATTTTTATCTGTAATATTTTACCTTGCTATACTTTGACGGCTGAAGAAATCGTTAGAGTGGTTGCAAATGTACGTGATTAGCTACATTTGCATTGTTTACAACAGATACTATTTACTATGGCAACCGAAGGAAAAGCATCTTTAAAACGCAGTAAGCCCAATTATATCTACAGCATTGTAGGTGTGTCGCTGGTATTACTCATCATGGGCATCATGGGCTGGATATTCCTGAACTTTGAACGTGCAGGTCAGGTCTTTAAAGAAGACATCAAACTGCAGGCATTTTTACGCACAGCGAATAAGGACACGATCGGTCAGATACAAAAATACATTGCACATCAGCCATACGCAAAGGATGTTCAGTATATAAATAAAGAAAGCGCCAGACA
>CAIVCF010000184.1 GCA_903904335.1 uncultured Chitinophagaceae bacterium
GAAGAGAATGATTCCTTTAATAAGGATACATTATATTTTTATGCGCTTCAGGCAAAAAAGATAGCGGCCCAACAAAAAAATATACCTGCATTACATTGGGCTTCTTATTATGAAGCAAACAGTTATTATCGAAAAAATGAACTTGATTCAGTTGCCTCTATCATCCAACAGCATCTGCCTGTTTTGTTACAAAAAGATTCTGCATCTCCTGTATCTGTTTCCTTTTTGTTGCTGGAAGCAAGATGCATGATACGAAAACAGGAATTCAAAGAAGCATTAAGCAATGATTATCGTGCATTGAATATTGCCGAACTTAAAAAAGATACACTAAATCAGATCAGGGCTATGGCCGCCATTGGTTTGGTATTTGTAAAAACAGGTGATTATAACGGTGCATTAAACTGGTTCGGGAAAGGGATCGATATGGGTGAGGGAAACAGATACAGAAACAAAACGATCTATCTTTTCACCAACGCGGCTGTTTGTTATAATAACCTGAGCAAATACGATTCGGCAGAACAGTTTGTATTAAAAGCAGTTCAATATGCCAGAGCTTCAGAAAACTTAGTGGATCTTTCCAATAGTCTGGGCATGTATGCAGGTCAGTTAATGGATTCAAAAAAATATGCGGAAGCTGAAAAGCCATTGCGTGAAGCACTGCAGGTTTCTGAAAGAATGGGTGACCCAAATGATATTATTTCGAATATGGGGGCATTGGGTATTTATTATTATGATAGGAATTTGCCAGAGAAGGGAATTGATATTTCGCTGAAGGCGCTTGACATGATCAACAAGTATCAACTCAATGGAAAGCTTCCTTTTATCTATGATGTATTGGCAAAAAATTATGAAGCAGCAGGAAAATTCAAGCAGCAGGGAGAGATATTAAAAAAGTTGGTAGATATACAGGATTCTACTTATGAAAAAAATTCAGCCGATGCCATATCCGAATTGAAAATAAAATTCGAAGTTCAAAAAAAAGAGAATACCATTATTCGACAGCAATTAGACCTGGTTAAAAAAGATTATCTCATTTATGCTTCCGTTGTAGTTTTTATAATTGCTATTTGTATCGCTTACTTTGTATTCAGCAGCTATAAAAAAAGACAAAAACTAAGAACCGCAATGGCAATAGCTACTGCCGAAGAAAGTGAAAGAAAGAGGATCGCCGCAAATCTGCACGATAATCTCGGGGCTTATGCAGCATCCATTGCATCTAATGTGAATCGCTTGTCTTTTTTTGCACAGGACAGCAATGCTGCTTTAGTATTAAAAGAAGTGAGCAATAATTCAAATGCGATCGTTGCAGATCTCAGCGATACCATCTGGGCATTGAAGAAAGAATCATTGGCTTTAACTGCAGTAAGTGATCGTTTAAAAATTTTCATCCAAAGGGTTCAGCCCGGTTATCCTTCAATTTCTTTCAATATTGATGAAGATATTGTAAAAGATCATCTGTTATCGCCATCACAGGGATTTCATCTTTTTCAAACATTGCAGGAAGCGATCAACAATGCATTGAAACATAGTGAATGCAAGCATATACATATTCAGGTAAAAGGTCTGGAGAAGGAATGGGAAATAAGTATCGCAGATGATGGAACCGGTATGAAAGATCCAGTCAATAATAGTGGAGGTGGAAATGGTTTATTCAATATGCGCAACAGAGCAGAAGAAGGGGGATGGAAAATAGAATGGAAGAATAATATTCCTTCGGGGACAAAACTTATCATTCAGCAATCTGTATCCTAGTACAAATTAACCATGCTGCAAACCCGTTGAATAAAGGAATTTTACAGCCTTACTAATAACATATTCATTCATGAACTATTCAATTGCCATCGCAGAAGATAATAAGGCTTACCTGAATTCTTTTATGCATAAGATCAAAGAATGCAAACAACTTGATCTGTTATTCACTGCGGCAAACGGAAGGATCTGTTTGGAACAACTAAAAGGAAGTCCTGATCATCTTTTACCACAAGTGATATTCATGGACCTGGAAATGCCCGAGATGGACGGTGTTGAAACGATCAGCATCGCTAAAGCATTGTATCCTCAAATACATTTTATTGTGTTAACGGTTCTTGATGATGATGAGAAAGTATTTGATGCGATCAAAGCCGGTGCATCAGGATATCTTTTAAAACATGAACCGGCTGCAGTTCTTGTAGAAGCCATTATCAGTGTTATGGAATATCA
Organism: uncultured Chitinophagaceae bacterium; assembly: GCA_903904335.1. Classification (GTDB taxonomy): domain Bacteria; phylum Bacteroidota; class Bacteroidia; order Chitinophagales; family Chitinophagaceae; genus CAIQDX01. The sequence goes on from CAIVCF010000184.1 coordinate 2,203, forward strand.
GGGAGCACCCATGAGTCCGGGTATTGCGCGAAAGGCATTGAACCTGCTCAGTATGTCGAAGATGAATGATGCAGGGAATGAGAAAAACAATAAAGCAATTCCAAAGATCATTACTGAAAGGGAAGAAGAAATATTAAAACATATTGTTTCGGGATGGGATGCCAAACGCATTGCATCGTCATTAGACATTAGTGTGAATACGGTAAGAAATCATATTGCCAATATTTATCAAAAACTGCAAGTGCAATCAAAAGCACAGATCATGCAAATGGCACATAAGAATAAATGGTTTTAAGATCATTGAATAAAACTGGTCTGCAAAGCATATAGAAAAAACTATATGCTTTTTTAGTAAAGACGGTTTCCCGATCAAAAACGGCATAGTACAAATTGACTATTTTTTTCGCTTTACTGTGGGAGTAGGTTTGTTGTATTAAATCACAAACAAAAAACTACAGTTATGAAAAAGATCATCATCGTTGTTGTAAGCGTATTAAGTTTATCATTCGCGAAAGCACAACAAGTTAAATTTGGTATTAAGGGCGGTATCAATCTTTCTACCATTACAGGTGACAATTCCAGTTCCTTTTCTTCAATGATCGGAGCCAATGCCGGCGGATTCAGCAGGTTTGCTGTTGCAAAGCAATTTAGTATTCAACCGGAAGTGGTGCTTTCATTGGAGGGAGCTAAATTCAGTATCAATGGTGTTGGCGGCAACATGACGGGCACTTATATCAATGTTCCTGTTTTAGCACAATATGAAGTGGGTTCCGGTTTTGTATTGCAAAGCGGTATTCAAATCGGACTTTTATTAAGCGCCAGAGAAAAAGTTGACAAACAAGGATCTACCAGCATCAAGGATCAACTGAAATCCACTAATTTTTCATGGGTGATAGGCAGCTCTTATCAACCAAAAGAATGGCCCGTTGGTTTTGACCTTCGTTACAATCTCGGCTTGAGCAATATCAATTCCAATACAGCTGTATTAAATCATACGAGCACTTGGCAGATCGGCGTGTTTTATGTTTTTAATAAAAAGTAATAATTTTAAGAGGGTCATATTTTATTGAAATAATTCAAAAAGATAGTTTTCGGTTCATTAAAAATAATAGGTTATGAAAATTAAAAGATACATCCTGATGACAGCAACCCTGGCAGTATTCACTGCCATCGGTTGCTCAGGTCAAACTGCTCCTAAAACGCAGCAGTCTCAAAGACAAGCAGAAATAATTCCTGCAAGTACGGAGAAGAAAATGTTTTATGGATTCTCTGTGAATATACCAACAGGCTGGCAACTATTTCAATCAGGCAGTTGTTCGGAACTTTCTTTTATTTCCTGGGATCCCAATCATTCAGAGCGTCAATTCTTTTATTATGGAACCGCAGGTATCTGTTATATGAGTTTTCAGCAAAAGCAGGTGGATGATAATTATGTAAGGATGGGAGGAATGCGTTCACCGCTGATTGGTTCACCTGTTATCAGTCCCTTTACTCCTGAGAATTTTGTAATGAATTATCATTTATTCGCAGAAAGGAATCAAGGTGGACAGTATGGTCAGAAAACACCCGAAATGTATAACGTACAGATCATTTCAGTGAATCGTCAACCTGCAGGAATGCCATATCCGGCGAGTGCAGCAATGATCAGGGCGATCTACACCAACAGAAATAAGACAATGGTAAGTGAAGGGCTATTCTTAGTAACGGTGATGCCTTATCAACTCACGGCTTATGGTCCGGGTTCGAGTCTTGGCGTGATCTATTCCTTTATGGGTATCACTGCTGGGTTGGGACAGTTGGATAATAGCCTTACTCCTTTATCCAATTGTATCTCCAGTTTAACGATCGATCAGAATTACGTAAATAATTGTATACAAAACGCTAACCGTTCCACACAAACTGTTTTGGAACAAGGTAAAATGCTGTCACAAAGTTCAGATAATATGATAAAAGGATGGCAGGCCAGATCGCGTACAGATGATATCATCAGTCAGAAAAGAAGCGATGCAATTTTAGGAAGAGAAAGATTGTATGATCCTGTGACAAAACAAGTATATAATGTTGACAATACTTTTACGGATAAATATTTGACCGATCCGCAGAAATACAATTTACCTAATCTGCAAAGACTTCCGGCAAATGATTATAATTTATGGAATCAACCCACAATGAACGGAGCGGAACATATTGTAAGAAATTATTAGAGGGAGCGAATCTTTTTGGCGCCTTTAAATTCGGGCTTAATGAATTTCTCGAATGCTTTGTTATTACTCATATTTTTCAGTTTGCTGTTTTGCAACAGGAAGCGCAAAAATAACCTATTAAAAATGAAGGGGTTTTAAAGTTTTTCGTTACCGGATAACTGTGGCATACAGCTTTATTGGTATAAGACAGTACGTACTAAATGGGTACTAAAACAATAGATAAGCCATAGATAAGCCTTATATAACCCATCTATAAGCCTTGTATAAGCCATGTCTTTAAAGACATAGCTTATCTATGGGTTAAACTAATATTTAGGGTAATTCAAGTTTGTTTTATTTAACCTTTTATCTGCCTTTATTCTCCTGTTAAACATGGCTTGACCCAGCCTGAACAAACCGATGATCAGGTGAGCTTCGGTCTGTATTCCAATCCATATCCAAAATGAGATTCATTTTTACTCGCAGTACCGGATGGCTTTGATATAAAAAAATTAGTGCGAAGGATCAATTGCTAATAACTAAATCAGGCATTCAATCA
>CAIVCF010000185.1 GCA_903904335.1 uncultured Chitinophagaceae bacterium
AGAACAATCAAATGCCTGGATGGATGCATTTAAAGGAATTATCATCCGATACGAAAAACTGACAAGAAACTGGTGGAGTATGCTCTGGTTGTGTATTACATCTATTTTTATCAGAAAATTAAAAGTTTAAACAAGTTCATTCTTTGCGTTTCTGTTTTTAATGGATCGATCCTTTGCACAGGTAACAAATACCGGCAGTAAGATCAGTGTGAAAGACGCACAGGAAATCTTAGCGCATCATAATAAAGTAAGAAAAAAAGTTGGCAGCCCTGCATTAATTTGGAGTACAAAATTAGCAGCGTATGCACAGTCATGGGCAGATCATCTGGCAAATGAAAATAATTGTGAAATAGAACATCGGGCAGTTTGCGGGGAAGATGGTAAAACCTATGGTGAGAATATTTTTTGGGGAAGCTCGGAAACATCGTTTAAACCGATTGATGCTTCTTTATCTTGGTATAGTGAAATAAAAAAATATACTTACGCAAAATTGAATGGTAGCAACTGGCATAATACCGGACATTACACACAAATGGTTTGGAAGAATACAAAGGAAATGGGAGTAGGTGTTGCGGTCTGTCCTAATGGCGCCATCATTATTGTTGCCAATTATTATCCCGCAGGTAATTATATGGGGCAATACCCGTATTAATAAAGTTCGAAAATAAGTTGTAGTGTCTTGATCGTTTACTTCAAATAAAAAATACTTTCAACGGAATTAAGAAAATATATTTATGTAGCACTTACAAGAATAGACCTTCTACAACGATCAATTAATTAAGATTTCTATATTCATTGGGAGATAATCCAACTCTTTGCTTAAACAGTCGTGTAAAATGCTGAGGATATTTAAAACCTAATTCATAAGCTACTTCGCTGATGGATTTATCTATATTAAAAATCCGTTCTTTGGCAACATCAATTACTTTTGATTGGATATATTCCTGAGCAGATTTTCCGGTTTCTTTCTTGATCAGATCACCAAAGTAATTGGGCGACAAATTCAGTTCATCGGCACAATAAGCAACAGATGGTAAACCTATATTTTGTGGCATATCAGACGAGTAATAGTTGTTCAATAACGCTTCAAATTTTTCTAAAATCCCTTTGTGACTATTATCTCTGGTAATGAACTGGCGGTCGTAAAACCGGATACAATAATTTAGAAAGAGTTCTATGTTGGATGCTATCAATGTTTTACTATGCTTATCAATTGATTGTTCCAATTCATATCGAATTTTACTAAAACAATCTAATACAATCTGCTTTTCCTTTTCTGAAAGATGCAATGCTTCATTCACATCATACGAAAAGAAAGAATAGTCTTGGATATGTTTCCCTAATGAAGTGCCTTTTATCAAATCCGGATGAAACAGCAAAGCCCAGCCTTTCGGTTCAAATGTTTTTACCTTAGGCTGAACACCCATTACCTGACCGGGTGCAATAAATACCAATGTTCCTTCCTGATAATCATAATTATTTCGTCCATACTTTAGTTCACCACAATTCAACTCCTTCAGGTACACTGCATATAATCCAAAATTGAAAGTTTTTGCAGGCATCGATTTCGCTTTGGATAAATCAATTACCGATACTAAAGGGTGCAGTGTTTCTACGCCTCTAATTTTATTGTATACCGCCACAGTTTCTAATTTGAATATCTCTTCCATAACAGGTATTATTTTCTGATACAAATCTAAACGTTCTGATGGACCTGCACATATTCAGAAAACCATTTCAGTAATAATGGTAAGTAAAGCAGTGATCTGTATACCATCTTCCAAATTTATTGTACTAACCTTTGCTGTAGAAAATTATTGATGTCGTTCAGGCATCAAAAACAATTAAAAAAATGACAATGCAAAAAAGAAAATTAGGGAAAAGCGGTCTTGAAGTATCTGCTTTAGGATTAGGTTGTATGGGATTGAGTTATGGCTACGGTCCTGCAACTGATAAACAAGAAGCCATCAAATTAATTCACAAAGCTTTTGACTTGGGTGTTACTTTTTTTGATAGTGCCGAAGCGTATGGTCCGTTTATTAATGAAGAATTATTGGGAGAAGCAGTAGCACCATTTCGTAACCAAGTAGTATTGGCTACCAAATTTGGTTTTAAAGAAGGCAAAGTGGATTTAGGGATGGATAGCACACCTGAAAATATTCGCAATGTTGCAGAAGCTGCATTGAAAAGATTGAAAACAGATGTTATTGATTTATTTTATCAGCACAGAGTTGATCCTAATGTCCCGATTGAAGATGTTGCCGAAACAATTAAAGAATTAATTAAAGAAGGTAAGATAAAACATTGGGGACTTTCAGAAGCCAGTGCACAAACTATTCGCAAAGCACATGCTGTACAACCTCTTGCGGCTTTACAAAGTGAATATTCGTTATGGTGGAGAGAGCCGGAGCAAGAAATAATTCCAACATTAGAAGAATTAGGAATTGGATTTGTTCCTTTCAGTCCATTAGGCAAAGGTTTTTTAACAGGTGCAATTAATGATAATACAAAATTTGACAGCACAGATTTTAGAAATATAGTACCCCGTTTTTCGGATGAAAACAGAAAGCTTAATCAGGTTTTTGTTGACTTATTAAAATCTATCGCGGTAGAAAAAAACGCTACTCCTGCTCAAATTGCATTGGCATGGTTATTAGCGCAAAAATCTTGGATAGTACCCATTCCGGGAACAACAAAAGAACACAGATTAATTGAAAATATGGGAGCAGCGTCAATTGTTTTATCAAAGTCAGATTTAGAAAACATTGAAGCGGCTGCTTCAAAAATTACAGTACAAGGTGCGAGGTATCCGCAGCATCTGCAAAGCCGAGTTGGAAAATAATCTATACTAATGAGTGATTATTATTTTATTAAGACATAAACAACAAAACCCTTACTCAATAAGGGTTTTAGTTAATTAAGTGGTCCCGGCGAGAATCGAACTCACATCTAAAGTTTAGGAAACTTCTATTCTATCCATTGAACTACGGGACCATTTTACTTTTTAAATATTTTCTACCAGATGCGGTTTTAAAATATTTCTCTCTTTGTATAGCTTCATTCCTTGTCGAAAAAGTTTCAAAATAAGCAATCCGAAAAGGAATAAATTTTTTTATTGATTCGGTATAACCCGAATTATGTTCTTTTAATCTTTTGTTCAAATCTTCACAATGACCCTTATATAGAAAGTCCGCTACCTCGCTTTTTATAACATATGCGTAATACATAACTACTATGACTTCTATTTTCTATCCCCGTCCGACCGGAGTCATCCGGGCGGGCATTGAACAATGGGACCATTCACGCAAAAATAATAGATTCACATCAACAGTTTTCAAAGTTTATAATTGTTAACTTTCGTTTTCAAACTGCAAAATGAAATACTTTTTAATTTTAATGCTATCATTTTCACTTGGTCTATTTTCTTTTGCTCAAAAAAATTATAAACCAAAAGCTTCATTAAACCATACAGCCATTTTTGTGATGGACCTGAAAAAGTCAGGAGACTTTTATCAGCAGATCATCGGTCTGGATACGATCGCCGAACCTTTTCATGACGGTAAGCATATTTGGTTAAGAACAGGTGAACATACGATGCTGCATATCATCCAGGGTGCCGATGCAAAAAAGGAATATTATAAAAATCAACACACTTGTTTCAGTGTCCGGGACATTACAGTTTTTGCGGAAACACTTAAAAAAAGCAATATCATTTTTGAAGATGTGAATGGGAATAAAAATGTATTTAGTAAAAGAACTGATGGTGTGCATCAATTGTGGTTGCAGGACCCGGATGGTTATTGGATTGAAGTGAATGATGATAAGTATTAAGCTGCGCCTTATCTTTGCAGCCCTCAAAGAAATACTATGAAGTTCTACAACATCATCATCAAATATCGTTTTTGGTTAAGCCTGCTGGGAATCGTGTTGGCAATTGTGGTGAATATTACGTCAGGGTTCTGGCCTTCATTCATTTTATACTTTATTTCTGTGATCGGTTTATTCACTCATTTTTTTATCGGCCCACTGCGATTGATCCAGGAACCGATGGAACAAGGAAGAGTGGAAGAAGTACAAAAAATATTAGACACTGTTTGGTTTCCGGGTTTATTATACACACCGGTTCGTTCTACTTATTATACTATCAAAGGAAACCTTTCTATGATGGCGCAGGATTTTGACAGCGCCGAAAAACATTTAAAGAAAAGTTCTTCTTTAGGTTCGCCGATGCCCGAAGCCGAAAGTGCCAATAAATTACAATTGGGAATGATGGCCATGCAGAAAGGCGATTTACGTCAGGCAGAAGGTTATGTTCGTGCTGCTATCCGTTTGGGTATTGCCGATAAAGAAAGTGAGGCCGTTGCTTATTTAAGCATGTGCCAGATATTCATGAATAAAAGAGAATTCAAAGCTGCAAAAGATTTCTTCCGAAAAGCAAAAGCCTGTAAGCCCAAAACCAAGCAGGTGTTGGATCAGATCAAAGAAATAGAAAAATATATTTCACGTATTCCGGGATAATTCATCACATTATTTTTTCAAACATCGTTCAATCACCTTTGCATAATGTTCATGTTCCAATGCATGGATCCTTGATGCCAATTCATCGGGTGTATCATTTTCCAAAACCGGGCAAGTTGCTTGAAATATGGTGGAACCGTGATCGTATCTATCATCAACATAATGAATGGTAATGCCGCTTTCTTTTTCTTTTGATTGAATGACTGCTTCATGCACAAAATGCCCGTACATTCCTTTTCCGCCGTATTTCGGTAACAATGCAGGATGAATGTTAATGATCTTATTTGGATAAGCTGCAATAAGTGCAGAAGGCACTTTCCATAAAAAACCTGCTAGTACAATAAAATTAATTCTTGCTTCTTTTAATTCATGCAGGTAACTATCCCCATTAAAAAATTTCTCTTTTTTTATGATCAAAGAGGGTAGGTGGTGTTCTTTGGCAATTTCCAAAACACCGGCATCAGGTTTATTGGAGACAACTAAAGCAATATGTATGGAAGGATGATTTTTAAAATGCTCAATGATCT
>CAIVCF010000186.1 GCA_903904335.1 uncultured Chitinophagaceae bacterium
GTTTGTTTCACTCAATACCATCAAAACACATTCCTCCCGGATTTTTGAGAAACTGGATGTAAGCCGCCGTACCCAGGCGGTTGAAAAAGCAAAAAGGCTTAGACTGATCCCCTGAATTTTCATACTTTATGGTGATTTCAGCTCCGGATTCGTAAAATCATACTAAAGTATGACCCATCGGATAAACCGAACGGCTATTTTTAATCCTCAAACCAAAACCTGTACACATGAAAAAAAACATTCTTGTTTGTGGAATTATTGGTGGTCTGATCACTACGGTCATGTTTATCATTACCACGGCCATTACTTTAAAAGGAGGCAATTTTGACCATGGTGCGATCTATGGATATACCGCCATGATCCTGGCTTTCTCTCTCATATTTGTGGGGGTAAAAAATGTGCGCGATGGGCATGACGGCGGCGTAATCAGTTTTGGGAAAGCATTTAAGATCGGGTTCTATATTACACTGATCGCTTCTACGATTTATGTGATCAGCTGGCTTTTTGATTATTATTATTTTCTGACTGATTTTGCGGAACAATACAGTGCCCATGTTTTGGAGAAACTAAAAGCCAGTGGGGCGAGCGCTGCGGAATTGGCAAAGAAAACAGCCGAGATGGCGAGTTTTAGTCAGATGTATAAGAATCCATTCATTAATGCCCTGCTTACCTATATGGAGATATTGCCTGTTGGATTGGTGGTGTCTTTGATTAGTGCCCTGGTATTGAAGAAAAAGAAACTTGCTGAGTAAAGATGGATTCGCCGCTGAGAACAAGAAAGCGCAGAGGTTACGCAGAGATTTCTCTGCGCCAACTCCACGCTCTCTTGTTCTCAGCGGAAAAAAAATTATTTATCAGCAGTCAACCCCGCAGATAAATATTCCAGGTTCAGTCTTGCTATATTACTGATAGAAATCTCTTTCGGACAGGTAGCTTCACAAGCACCTGTATTGGTACAGGCACCAAAACCCTCTTTATCCATTTGCGCCACCATATTCATAACCCTTGTTTTACGCTCTGGATGCCCCTGAGGTAATAATGCCAGATGTGAAACCTTGGCACTCAGGAAAAGCATGGCACTACTATTCTTACAAGCAGCTACACAGGCACCGCACCCAATACACATAGCCGCTGCAAAGGAAGCATCTGCATCATCTTTAGCTACCGGAAGAGAATTACCATCTACAGCATTCCCAGTATTCACACTAATAAAACCACCGGCCTGGATGATCCTGTCAAAAGCAGAACGATCTACCATCAAATCTTTGATTACCGGAAAGGAATTTGCTCTCCAGGGTTCTACCACAATGGTATCCCCATCCTTAAACGCACGCATATGCAACTGACAGGTAGTATTGGCCTGCCATGGGCCATGCGGCTTTCCATTAATATACATCGAGCAGGCGCCACAGATACCCTCGCGACAGTCATGGTCAAACGTAATCGGATCATCCCCGTCACGGATCAACTGCTCATTCAACACATCAAACATTTCGAGAAAGCTCATTTCCGTAGAAATCTTCTCCACACGATACAGTTTGAATTCCCCTTTGCTGTCTTTGTTTTTTTGTCTCCAAACTTTGAGGTTTAGATTCATTTCGTGGTGTTGCATATATTAATTTGAAAATTTGAAAATTTGAAAATTTGAAAATTTGAAAATGCTTTACCTTTTTGATGAAGCAATGATCCGGGATAGGATTTTAATAATCTCTTCGAGATTATTTTTTAATTGCTTATCGTAAGGATAAGATTGACTTTTTTCACATAATAGTAACCAGTACAAAGATTCGCTGGCTTCTTTGGCGGCTATCTTCATTTTGTGAATAAAATCATTCCTGCTTTCAGCATTCTGTGCTTCGAATATATTGGCCCCAATTGAGGTGCCTGAGCGCAGAAGCTGTTTGGCTATTACAAATTTTCTTTCCTGTTCA
>CAIVCF010000187.1 GCA_903904335.1 uncultured Chitinophagaceae bacterium
CACCAAAGAAGAATTGTAAATACTCGCAGGTCCGGATGTAAAGAACCCATAATAATCTGTAATGTTACTTCTGTAATAAGTGAAGCCCCAGTCTAACCGACGTCGCAGATTTTGAAAAGTAAGAAATACGTCTTTATCTTTTAAATTGGTTCCAAAACGATAGCCGCCGATGAATTTAATGTCTTCAAAAAGATCGCTTGTTCCTACTCTGAAACTCCAGTTCAGGTCACTTCCGTTGTTTAATTGAATAGGACCCTGACCGCCGGCATAAGGTTGATAACGGTTTACTAAAACGTTATTTGTAATACCGCTTAAAATATAATCGGCACTGAATTTTAAACGATAGTTAAACAGTTTAGATTGACTGAGTATTGTTTTCTTTGTTTCCTGAATGACGGCTGATTCATGCAAATTCTTTGAAGAAGTATCCGGTTTTTCATCGGCAAATTCTGATTGAAAAACAACCTTCTTTTTAACGGTCGCCGTATCTGTCGTATTTGTTTTGGTATAAACTGTTGCTTTGCCGGCCACAACTTTTTTATCGTTGATAATCTTTTGCATGTACTCGGTTGGCTTCGGATTTACATTACGTTTTGCCAACGCATCTTCATTCACTTTCAGCTTATATAAAAATTTATAATCACCCTCTCTTCTTGTTTCACTTACTTGACCGTTATTACCCGCAATTCTTGTTTCTATTAATGAGCTTTGGTAATTGGTGATGGGGAATGTATATGTAGAATCTTTGTACACCTGAAAATAACTGATGCTATCAGGTTCATGTTTTTGCCATGCTGATAAGGTTGAGTCCAATTCTTTCGGAACAGGGTTGCGCAATAATTCATCACCTATATAATACAAAGTATCCAAGCCATTGCGTTGTGTTGAAAAGAAACCTGCCCATCTGTTGCCGATGCCATTTTCATCCGATACAAAAGTAAAATGACTTGTATTGTATTGCATGGGATAAGTTGCATTGCCATTTTTTACATTGGTCAATTGTGCAATCTGTTTCACTTTGCTTTTATTAAGGATGTCGACTAAGAAAATATTGAAATGATATTTACTTGGCAATACTGTATCATTATCAGGGGCGTTTGGTCCGGGGCGATTGGATGAAAATATTATTCCTAATCGATTAGGGAAAGAAACAAATGTAGGATTCAGGTCATCATAGATATCATTGGTGATCTGTTCTGTTTTTTGTTCTTCGATCTTATAAGTGTAGATATCTGAATGACCGTTCTTTACTGCACTCATCACCAAAGTATTTGCATCAAGCATGAAAGATGCATCCAATATCTGATCGAAGCCGTCAATGTTTTGTTTGAATCTTTTGTATTTGGCAATAGCATCATACACAAACATCTTTGTATGACCTGCTTCCCAATAGATGCAAAGTAATCTTGTGCCTTTCACATCCCATGCAAGGATTGGATAATTTGGATTGATGTCGCCTTGATTGGTTCGAACACCTTTATCAATAAGTATTTTCGTATCCCAAAAATTCTCTACATATTTTACTCTGTACACGCCTTTTTTAAATTCAACCACAGCATAATTATTATTACGAGGATTTGGATTTGCCTGAAAGCGGAAATAATCATGTGTGCTTACATCTTCTGTAATACTTAATGCGCCTTTGGGTGCATTGCGTCGTTGGCGAATGTCTTTATAATATCTATCCTGCTCAAACTGCATGAAATCATTCAGTACTTCTTTGAATTTCTTTTTACAAATTTTTTCTGATGCTTTGTTTAAATTTTTATACATACGAGCCAAGTATAAAAAGTAGGTAACGTTTTCTTTTTTATATTTTTCGGCGAAATAATACCAAAAGCCATGACCTGCAATTACCGGCTTTGCAAATGCAAGCTGGTAGAATGAATTATAATCGCCGCTGAGAATGGCGCTTTTCAGTTCGTCATCTTTTTCTGTACTCCAGTTTTGTGCAACATAAGAAACATAACCATCCGTCAACCATTTCGGAAGATCGAGTAAAGCCCCATTGCTTGCCACTTCGCCAATATCATCTCCAAACAATAAATTATCAGTTAATACTTTTGCAATACCTTGACGTATCTGCAATTTTAAATGATCGTGATTGCCGTCAAAAAATACTACGATCTTGTTATTTACCAATTTGGTCAATCCGCCTGCATTTTGCCAATCAATACCAATGCCGATATTACTTTGTTTGTATTCATCATAACTGTTATACACAACAATATTGCTTCGGCGTTGTAAAGAGTATTCAATAAAATTTTCAATCGAGGGTAATTCTTCTTCTGCTACCTGTGCTGCAAATTTCCCCAATTCAGTTCCGCCTTGTGAAACGTAGGTGTTGAAGTTGGGAGATTGATAGAATTTCCATTTGAACTTTTTGAATTGAACGCGGTTCTTGCCGAATTCAACAGTATTTACCTGCGAAATGGCAAATAACGGCAGTAGCGACACGACAAGTAATAAATATTTACAGATTCGGTTCATTTGCATATCCTGTCATAATTTAGAAAACTGAAACGTTTGAAACAATGGCAAATAAAATGATAGAGTGAAGTTATCTTCGAAATCATTTCAAACATTTCAATGTCTGTTAAAATTAGGTAATTACTGTTAACCAAATAAAATAGGTTTTATGATTCATATCAAGTCTTTTACTTTCAGTCCCGTTCAGGAAAATACCTATGTTCTTTTTAATGATAAAGGCGATGCCTTAGTTATTGATCCCGGATGTTACTTTAGCGCTGAACAGGAAACGTTAAAAAACTTTTTTACACAAAAATCTTTGCAGCTCATCAGGTTATTAAATACGCATTGTCACTTAGATCATGTTTTCGGGAATAAATGGATTCACAAAGAATACGGATTGGAATTATATCTTCATCCCAACGAAGAGGTCATACTATCATTCGCTCCGGAATCGGGTATCAAATACGGATTGCCATTTGAAAATTATAATGGTCCTTTACACTTTTTGCACGAAAATGATCTGATTCATCTGGATGATGATGTTTTAAAAGTAATTGCTGCTCCGGGTCATTCGCCCGGACATATTTGTTTTTATTGTGAAGCACAAAATTTTGTGATCGGAGGAGATGTGTTGTTCCGAGAAAGTATCGGACGAACCGATTTGCCGGGTGGTGATCATGCCGCACTCATAAAAAATATCCGTGAAAAATTATTTGTGTTGCCTGATGAAACTATTATTTATCCTGGACACGGTATGCCAACTAAGATCGGTTATGAGAAAGAACATAACCCGTATCTGCAATAGTATTTATTCTTTAATCGAATTATTATAAGCGATAATAAAAATGGCGCCGAGATTTTTATGCGGCGGTACATAATCATCAAATTTTTCTTTGGTATCGCCTACAAATCTTGTTTGTAAATTCTGCCACATCAATGGCCAATTAAGATCTTTACCTTGTCGCAATGTTTCAGTAATAGCCTCGATCAAAGTAATATTTACAACACCGGTACCTACTTGTTTTGATGCGATGATTTGTGCAGCCGGACAAATGGTCAATACCTGATTTAAACTGTGATATCCGCCGCAACTGCCCAGCAGTACTAATTTCGCAGATGACGGTAATTGCTGAATCGTTGATTTTACGTAATAACTGTGACCTCGGTGTAAAATAACAGTTGGATTCGCATTCAATGAATCTAAATAAAAACCAAGATCCTTTTGTGCTTCAGCATCTAATTCTTTTTCTGTGTCTAAAGGTTTGTTGGCATAAATAATGATGGGTGTTCCTTTTACAGAACGAACCTCTGCCCATTCCGGTTTTCGGGTAATTTTCCAGTTGGCATTTGTATATGTTCTCAAAAATGAATTAAAAATATTCACACCATCTTTATCGCCATAAAAAAATTGTTGAATGATCACTTTTCCTGAGGAATCCTTTAACAGTGAAAGTGGCATATAATACATAGGCGGAATGCCCAATGCTGCAAGTGCATCAGATTTACTGCTGTCCATCGAAGTAAAAATGGTATTCAGTAATGCATATATTTTTTGCCCACGCAGGTTTCCCGATTTTTTATTTTGCTGCTGATTATTTTTTATTTGTGTGAGCAATAATTTTCTTAAAGCGGTATCACTGATACTTGCATAAGAATCTGCCACATCTACCGCATCTTCCAATGTGCTATTCTTTTCAAGATCATTTACGAAATTTTTCATCAGTCTCTCTGCTCCGTTTTGATCCATCCTTTGTAAAAAATCTCCTAACACATTATACGCAGCAGCCATGCGGATGAATTTTTTGTAAAAGTCATTGTTCACAAGTCTCAATAGGGTATCTCCACGTTCTACCGTCATCCTTTGCCAAATTCTTTTATATACACCGAGATAACTGCTCGTGTAAATCTCTTCTTCACCCAGCACGCATAAATAATAAAGATCCTGTGCAGAAAGACTGTCTATTTTTTTAAAACGGACCGCATCACTTTTTTCATCGTGCAGTGCATTGATCTCATCAATATATATTTCAATCGCTTTTGATCGTAATTTTTCTGTAAGTACATGCATCACAAAAGCTGTATCCCCTTTCTGTGCTCTTGCTGCATAATTAATTTCTGTTTTTACCAATAGTTGATAATAAGCTGTTTCATTGCCGGCAAGGGTTTGCAGCGAATCAATATTTAAATTTTTCTTATAAATTTCATCCAGAAATGGAAAGAAAAATCTTCCGGTAGGCATGGCTGCCATTTGACTGATGGTCCTTACCAACGGATCATTCACCGCCTTTATTTTTTTACCTAATGCATCAGGAGCAGAAGCATAATTATAAAATTCCTCCGGTTTACGGTATGCCATGATGATGAGTAAACTGTCTGCAAAAGGAACAGCGGGGTGCTGACTTAAAATAGTAAGGATATTATCAGGATTGCGTTCGCAGGCTTTCAGCACCAATAAATCTTTTGAATCATTGATGCCTGAATTATCTTTCAATGAAAAATTTAAAACCAGGATCTTTCCGATTTCCATTTCATTCTCTTCAATAACCGGAGTGATAGGTTGATGATGCATCTCCTTTATCATAGCAGCTTCATATGCCGTTATCAGGTCACCCAATAAAATACCCTTAATTTTTTTTAATTTATAATCGTTGATAAAATCAGTCAGCATGTCATTGATACCGCGTAACCATTTGAATTTAGCGCTTTCGTCAATAGAAGAATCTTTTTCAATAAGGGCTTCCATGTTGTCAATCCTTACCCTCAGAAATTGTGTAAGCTGAAGATTGATATCAAAATCATCTGTTGCAGTAAATATTGTATCGGTCTTGGAATTCAGATGCAGGATGGCTTTCTGGCTGTTATCAATGTTATCATGGAATAATTGCCTGTTCAGCGGAATTTTCGGCATGGCAATTTCCGATTGTGCATTTGCAGCAAAAAAGGAAAGAGCATATAAAATCAAAAGGTATAGTTTATTCATCTGCAACATATCGCGACAAAAATACAGCCAATTCGCTTGCGGCCTGCATGGCAGTTAACAATTAGATAATGTTTATAATGATCGATAATGTAGACCCAGAAAGTTAATTTTGTGTAAACTTAATGTTATCATGGAAACAAAAGGCAAAAGGATTTTAATAGCAGATGACGAACCGGACATTTTGGAAATAGTGAGCTATAACCTCGGAAAAGAAGGATATGAAGTGTACACAGCCAAAGATGGTAATGAAGCAATAGAAAGAGCAAAACAATTAAATCCTGATTTAATTATTCTGGATGTGATGATGCCGAAGAAAACAGGAGTGGAAGTATGCAGTATACTTCGTTCGCAGGCTTTGTTTCAGGAAACATTGATCATTTTTTTAACGGCATTAAGCGATGAGGCTTCACATATCAAAGGGCTGGAAACAGGTGCAGATGATTATGTAAGCAAACCCATCAGCCCGAAAGTGTTAGTAAGCCGGGTGAATGCATTATTCAGAAGGGTCAATAAAGATGATGGAAAAACATTGAAGATCGGTAATATCAGTATTGATCCTGTAAAGTTTATGGTGGAGATAGAGGGTAAAGAAATAATACTTGCAAAAAAAGAATTTGAACTTTTATATTTATTAGCATCAAAACCCGGACGTGTTTTTTTACGTAATGAAATTCTTTCACAGGTTTGGGGAATGGATGTAATTGTTGGCGACAGAACGATCGATGTACATATTCGTAAAATACGCCAGAAGCTTGGTGTGGACTGCATTACAACTGTTAAGGGTGTTGGTTATAAATTTGAAATATAAAGCAGAGCTAATTGCTCATGGTTAATAGTTCATAACTTTCCACCATAAATCATGAACTATTACCTATCATCTAAGCAATGTTCAAAACAAAAAATCTTTCGCCGCAACAATTATCTGCATTAACAGCATTATTCCTGTCTGTTCCAATATCACTTGCATTTTTTTTTATTGAAGAAAAATGGTGGTTTGGCGCAATTACTTTCCTTCTAACATTTACAGGAAGCTATTTTTTAATTCGCTTTGTTTTAGAATCATTCATTTATCGAAAAATAAAATTGATATATAAATTTATTTATCAAACCAAGGCCAATAAAAGAGAAGAGACGTATTATAAATATATTCTTCCGCAAAAAGGAATTGATGAAGTAAGGGAAGATGTAGAAAAATGGGCTGAGCAAAGAAGTGCCGAAATCGAATTATTAAAACATAATGAGGAATACCGTAAAGAGTTCCTACAAAATTTAGCGCATGAATTTAAGACACCCATATTTGCCATTCAGGGTTATGTAGATACCTTATTGAATGGTGCATTGGAGAATCCTGATGTAAATAAAAAATTTCTGGAAAATGCTGCACGTAATGTTGACCGCATGGTAAGTTTGGTCGAAGACCTGGATGAAATTTCACGTTTGGAAAGAGGAGAGCAGCCTTTATATAAAGTAAATTTTGTGATTCAGGATTTGATAAAAGAAGAATTTGAGACCCTTTCTATCAAATTAGCCCAAAGTCAGATCAAATGCAGTATCAAAAAAGGATGCGAAGCACCTATCACCGTTTTTGCAGATAAAGAAAAAATAAGGCAGGTGATAAATAATCTGATCGTTAATGCCAATAAGTACGGTAAACAAAATGGAACTATTGTTGCCAGTATTTATAAAACAGATGGCGAGCATGTATTGATTGAAATAAGTGATGATGGAATTGGCATTGCAGAAGAGCATATTTCCAGAATATTTGAACGGTTTTATCGTACCGATACCGGCAGAAGCCGTAATGTTGGAGGCACAGGCTTAGGTTTGGCAATTTGCAAACATATTATCGAAGCACATGGTCAAACCATTCATGTTCGCAGTAAATTGGAAATAGGAACAACAGTTGGGTTTACATTAAGAACCAAAAAAGATTAAATGCACCGTCATTATGGCAAAAATAAGCCCCTATAAAAATAAGGGCCGCGGCATGAGAAAATCTACTGTACTAACAATTTACCATTCGCTATGATTGAAAACTGTGATACAAAAGTCTCCATCACATGTTATCCTAACATGAATATTGTGCAATCAAAACATTAAATGAGGAAAAATAAGGCTCATTTCAATAATAAATAACGATTTTTTTTACGTTAAATACGAGGCTTTCAAACCATACCTTTACTTTTGCCAAAATTTTCAAACATGGGTATCAATACGATCGGCAGAATTTTTATGCCAAAGAATAAAGTATTCTATGAGTTATTTGAGCAGGTTGCAGAAACAGTAGAAGAAATGGGGCTAATCATGAAGAAGATTGTAACTGAGCCTGATTATGACAAAAGATTGCCATTGACTAAGCAGATAGAAGACCTGGAACATAAAAATGACGATCATACACACAGGATATTTACTGAATTGGGAAGAAATTTTATTACACCTTTTGATCGGGAAGACATCCATTATCTCGCCACTTCTTTAGATGATATCGCCGATTTGATTTACGCCTCTTCCAAAAAGATGAATTTCTATCATGTGAATCCC
>CAIVCF010000188.1 GCA_903904335.1 uncultured Chitinophagaceae bacterium
GCAGGAATTGCTCCCGGCGGAATGGGATTCCCTTTAACAGAAGATAACCGAAAAGCTTTGCTGGCATGGATTCCTGAAGCAATTGAAACAGTACAAATAGGACTTGGCATCATTAAAAAATTTGATCAGGAAAATGAAGTAATGGTAAAAAGTTTTGCCACTTCTCCTACTCTTTACATGGGTACTGTTGGTCCAGAAGGTGAATTAGAACTGTATGATGGTAAGCTTCGTTTTATTGATATTGATGGAACTATTTTACAAGATCAATTAGATCCGGCTCGTTATTTGGAATTTATTGCAGAACGTTCTGTAAGTTGGTCATACTTAAAATATCCATATTACAAACCTTATGGTTTCGATAAAGGCTTTTATCGTGTGGGGCCATTGGCAAGATTGAATATTGCCTCAAAAATGAAAACACCAAAAGCTCAGAAAGAATTCGAGGATTTTAAAGCTATAGGAAACGGGAAACCAATACACGGCACATTTTATTTTCACTATGCAAGATTAATTGAAGCGTTGAGTTGTGTGGAAGAAGCAGAAAGATTATTGAATGATCCGCAAATTACTTCGAGCGATATTCAGTCACATGGCAGATGGAATTATGCGGAAGGAATCGGTTGTACCGAAGCACCACGTGGAACTTTATTCCATCATTATAAGACAGACGATACCGGTAAATTGATCAACGTGAATTTATT
This sequence comes from uncultured Chitinophagaceae bacterium, assembly GCA_903904335.1. Lineage (GTDB taxonomy): Bacteria > Bacteroidota > Bacteroidia > Chitinophagales > Chitinophagaceae > CAIQDX01. The sequence goes on from CAIVCF010000188.1 coordinate 702, forward strand.
GATTGCAACCGGACAAAATAATCCTTCCATGAACCGTTCCGTTTTGGAAGTGGCTAAGCAGTATGTGAAAGGAAATGATATACAAGAAGGGATGCTGAACAGAGTGGAATCAACGATTCGTTGCTACGATCCATGCTTGTCTTGTTCCACACATGCTGTTGGCTCTATGCCGATGATTGTTGAAGTGAAAGATATTGATGGGAATATTGTAAAAAGAATTGAAAGAGGATAGAAAAGTTTACTGTTTCTTTATCCAATCACAAATTATTTTGATGGCATTGTTTGCATTCTTCATCGTTTGAACTGAAAATATTTCACCCATTTCAAAATTATCACCCCGAACAGCGCATAAAAAAATGGGTGTCGTTTTCCCATATACTTTTTGAAATAAGGTATTGAGCATATTTGCATTGAGATGATGAGACGATGACAGTGTTTGTGTTTTATCAGGCTGCAAAGGAAAAAACTCAACCTCTTTTTCTTTTATCGATGCATCTGCAATAATTACAGAGTCATAATTTAAAAGGTCTTCTATCAACTCAACATGCAATTGATGCACGATATGAGTTGTTACACCCGGTAAATGCATTGCGTCAATTTGTGAACAAATGTATGCGCCAATGCCGTCATCAGACATAAGTATATTGCCAACACCGAGAATTAAAATTTTTGATGGAATATGAGATGATGGATTACTGTTCATTTCAGGAAAGAATAAACCGAAAGCTATTTTGTCTTAGCAACAATATCTGTTTTAGCAACGAAATTTGCTTCAATTATTTTTGCAGAATTATTGGTCACTCTTTTCCGATAACCACCAAACAAGCTTTGCCATTGAATTTTAAGCACACCTATCATTCCTTCTTTTAAAATCTTGCCACTCATTTTGCTTTCGCCAACCAATCTGTCCTGAAAAGTGATCGGCACTTCTTTTATTTTAAAACCGAGTTTCCATGCAGTGAATTTCATTGCTATCTGGAATGCATATCCGATAAAATTGATTTCGTCCAGCTTTATTGCAGACAATACCTTGTTGGTATAACAAATAAATCCTGCAGTTGGATCATGAACAGGCATCCAAGTAATTAATCTTGTATAAATGGCACCTCCCCTCGAATATAAATGCCTGTCGAGAGGCCAGTTTAAAATTTTTCCGCCTTTCACATAACGGCTGCCAACTGAAAGATCGGCTCCGTCTTCTTTACAGGCAAGATATAATCTTTCTAAATCATTAGGGTTATGTGAAAAGTCTGCATCCATTTCAAATATGAATTCGTAGTTATGTTTCAAACTCCATTTGAATCCATGAATGTAAGCCGTACCTAATCCTAATTTACCGGTACGTTCTTCCAAAAAAAGTTGATTGGGATATTTTGAAAAAAGATCTTTAACGATTTGTCCTGTACCATCAGGAGAACTGTCATCCACCACTAACACATGATAATTCAGGTTCATTGAAAACACTGCATCAAGTATAGAGGAAATATTTTCCTTTTCATTAAAAGTAGGTATAATTACAATTTTGCTCAATCTGAGGGGGATAAGATTGCACTAAATTAATATTTTCAATGGGAATCCTGTAATGAAAGCGTAATATTTACCGAATATTTTGCAGAATTGAACTAAAATAACACATCATTACTTTTTCAATAGTGTTCTGTTAAGTATTTCAGTAAGCTTTTGTTTGGTATCCATGGGAAAATCCCCCTTCATCATCCAATCGTAATATTGAGGCTCTTCTTTCAGCACTTGCGTAACAGGTTTACCTTTATGTTTGCCAAAATTGAATATCTCTATTCCATTGTCTTTCACAAATCTGCGTGCAAAATCAACGATATCATCCTCACCTGTGAACTTTACGATACTTTCAACCGTAGTACCTATTTGCGGATAACGTTCCACCTGTGCTTCCAAAACTTCCCATGTAGCAGTTGCGTCTACTTCTGCACTATGTGCATTTTCCAAAGATTTATTGCAATAGAATTTATAAGCTGCTCCTAAAGTCCTTTGTTCCATCATGTGAAAGACTTTCTGAACATCTAATAATTTCTTGCCGTCTAATGTAAATTCCAAACCTGATCTTAGAAATTCTTCAATCAACATCGGTATATCAAAACGGTTGCTGTTATATCCTGCGAGGTCACAATTATCAATGAATTGTTTTATTTCGTTGGCTGCTTGTTTAAAAGTTGGTGCATCTTTCACCATTTCATCTGTAATGCCGTGAATGTCGGAAGATGCTTTTGGAATGGGCATTTGCGGATTAATCAATTTCCTTTTCACCTGCTTTGTCCCATCGGGAGATATTTTAACCATCGCGATTTCTACGATCCTTTCAGTGCTAATATTAATTCCGGTAGTTTCTAAATCAATAAATGCAATCGGTTTTGTGAGTTGAAGTTTCATTGTAATGTTCTGAAGTGATAAAAGCGTTATAAAGTGATTTGTTTTGCGAATGTAAGCATATCTAAACCATCATAGTTGCCACTACTCATTAAAACAAGATTTGTATTTGAATAAGATTGATGCCGCATCCATTCCTGCAATTCATTTTTATCATTAATGACTATTAGATTTTTCTTGGCAAATCCTTCTATCACTTTTTCTTTAGGCAATTCAGGCATTCTTTTCAGCTCTAATGCATGTTTCGAATAAAACACAACAGCAGCATCGGCTTTATCCAAAGCACCTTTGTATTCTTCCATGAATTTTTCATTCAAACTGCTGTATGTATGCAGTTCCAGAATGCCAATGAGTTTTCTGTCAGGATATTGTTCCTTTACTGCATCAATCGTTGCTTTCACTTTGCTCGGGGCATGAGCAAAATCTCGATATACATTGGTTGCTGCATTGCTGCCGATCAGTTCCAAACGTTTGGCTGCCCCCGTAAATGATCCGATAGCATGTACAAAATCATCATCTGCTATATTCAATTCTTTACAGGCAAAATAGGCAGAGTTGAGATTAAGCAAATTATGATTGCCGAATACTTTTAAACCTCCTGTTGATTGATGTATGGTTACAGTGGTTCTTCCGTTCTTAATAGTATGTTCCGGAATTTGGTAAGGCTGATAGCGAATATCATTTCGTTTATTTTTTTCAACCAATTCTTTTAATACAGCATCAGTTTCATTATAAATGAGAATACCTCCTTTCTCTATCTTGTTAATGAAGATGATGAACTGTTCGAGATAAAAATCAAAAGTGGGAAATACATTGATATGATCCCATGCAATTCCTGTTAGAATGGCAATATGCGGAAAGAGAAAATGAAACTTCGGTTTCTTCTCGATAACGCTTGCAGGATATTCATCCCCTTCACAAATAATAACAGGTGCATTGGTTATGTTTACTGATTGATCGAAGCCTTCTAATTTTGCACCCACTAAATAATCGAATTGTTTGTTGCACTGAAGTAGCACATGCATGATCATGCTTGTGGTGGTTGTTTTTCCGTGGCTGCCGCCAATAACCACTCTTATCTTATTTGTGCTTTCCTGATAAATGTATTCGGGAAAAGAATAAATATTCAATCCCATTTCTTTTGCTTTCAGCATTTCAGGATTATCGGCTTTGGCATGCATTCCTAAAATAACTGCATCAATATCTTTGGTGATCAAATCCGTTTGCCATCCGATAGCAGCAGGAAGCAATCCTTCATTTGCAAGATTGGATTTTGCGGGTTCGAATATTTCATCATCAGTTCCTGTAACTGAATATCCTTTTCTTTTTAAAGCTATCGCCAATTGATGCATAACGCTGCCGCCGATTGAGATAAAATGTACTTTCATATTACGATTTTGAAATAATTGTCACGAATTCCCTATTTTCATTCTTTAAAATCAATATTTTAACTTAGTTCAAAGCATCAATTTGTACTTAACCCTTATCTTTGAGAACAATAATGCAAAATACATCAATGTCAACATTAAAATTTATGAAAAAAATTCTTGTATTTACAGGTTGTTTTTTGTTGATCGCTGTAATCATTTCTTCTTGCGCTGCAGGTAAATCCAAAGGTTGCCCTACTACCAATAAGAACTATTTTAAACCATAGTTTGCAATTATTTTGCAACACTATTTTTGAGCAAACTATGAATTGGATTCCTTTAAAGACGATTGAAGAATTAGACCTCATCCAACAAAAATCATTTACCAATCCTCAGGTAATCTTTAAACACAGCACACGTTGCAGTATCAGTAGCATGGCATTGAGTCGTCTCGAAAGAGAAGAAGCTCCTTTAAACATTGATTTTTATTTTCTTGACTTGATCGCATTGCGGAATATCTCAAATGCAGTAAGCGAAAAATTTCAGGTACCGCATCAATCCCCTCAAATATTGGTCATTAAAAACGGTAGATGCATTTTTGATGAAAGCCATAATTCTATTTTTATGGATGAAATCAAAGAAGAAGCTTTAAAAACAGTATAAAAAAAGCGTTTATCCCATTTTGAATAAACGCTTTTGATCATTGCAAGATTTATTTATACTCTCTTCACCAACCAAGTTCTGAACTCCTCTTTTAATTCGGAATATATTTTACGGCCGGTATTTATTCTTTCTCTCAATTCGGTGTGAATCCCCAGTAATGTTTCCTGTAATTCTTCGTTACCATTCACACGCTCGATGTCTTTTATCAAGTGTTCATATTTGGAAACTTCGTGACGAAGATCATGCACCACATCTCTGTGCCTGATAAACTGATTTTGAAAATGTTCTACTTCTGCACCTGCTTCAGCCGGTATCTTTTTATAATCCAGTTCCAGCAGATATTTTTCAAGCACTTTTATTTCATCTCTCCAATAGGTCAATTCTTTACTCC
>CAIVCF010000189.1 GCA_903904335.1 uncultured Chitinophagaceae bacterium
TGCTGATGGTTGCTGACAATATGCGCATCGGTTTGGTAACTGAACATGTTCCGGTGAGTGAGATTGCAAAACATATCACCAAAGAAAGTATTGTCAGCAAACTAAAGATCATCAACAGTAGTTTACAAAAAGATTTTGGGGTTGATAGACCACGCATTGCAGTGTTGGGATTAAATCCACATGCAGGTGATGAAGGATTAATCGGCAACGAAGAAGAAACGATCATTAAACCTGCCATCAAAGAAGCTAAACAATCACATAATATTTTAGTATTCGGTGCTTACAGTGCTGATGCTTTTTTTGCAAGAGGCCAATATGAAAAATTTGATGCAGTGTTAGCAATGTATCATGATCAAGGATTAATTCCTTTTAAATCATTAGCGATTGGGGAAGGCGTGAATTATACTGCCGGATTGAATGCTGTGCGAACAAGTCCCGATCATGGTGTTGCATTTGATATTGCCGGACAGGGAAAAGCCGATCCCACTTCATTTTTAGTTGCCACATTTGAAGCTATTGATATTATCCGTAGAAAATCAGGTTATGCTTCTGCCAGAGAGAACCCATTAAAGAAAATGAGTGCCAGATTGTTTGCCAATACCGTTGATGAAAGAATTGAAGAATCAGAAAATTAATACAAGATCATGTTCACTATCTCTAATGAAATCCTCATCGTAGATCTTAATTCGCAAGGTGCCGAAATTTTAAAAATTTACAACAAGAAAACGCAGTTAGATTATTTATGGAACGGCGATCCAACTTATTGGCCCAAAACCAGTCCGGTATTGTTTCCCATCATTGGCGGATTAAAAGAGGCAACCTATCATCACAAAGGCAAATCTTATCAAATGGGTCGTCATGGATTTGGCAGAGAAAGTATGTATGAAGTAACAACGCAAACTGAAAGCAGTATTACATTCACACTTATTGCCAATGAAGCAACATTAAAAGTGTATCCGTTTCAGTTTAAGCTTTCTGTTAAACATGAATTGAGTGATAATAAACTAAGCGTTACTTATATTGTTGAAAATACAGGAGATGAAAATCTGTTATTTTCTGTAGGTGCTCATCCTGCATTTAAAGTTCCATTGGTTGAGGGCACATCATTCGATGATTATTATTTATTGTTTAATAAAACTGAAAATGCAGGCAAGTGGCCGCTATCAAAAGACGGATTGATCGAAAAAGATTCTATTCCATTCTTAACTAATACCCATAAACTTCCACTCTCCAAAGAATTATTTTATAACGATGCATTGGTCTTTAAACATCTTGCATCGAACAGTATTTCCATTGTGAGCGATAAAACAAAACATGGTTTAAAAACAGTATTTGATGATTTTCCATATATGGGAATATGGAATTTTAAAGATGCAAATTTCGTTTGTATTGAGCCATGGTGCGGCATTGCAGATATTGTAGATACCACACAAGAGCTTGCAGAAAAAGAGGGAATCAATTCATTAACTCCGGGAAAATGTTTCAGCAGAAAATGGAGCGTTGAGGTTTTTTAATTTATTTAAATACACTCACATCAATACCTTTGTTAATGATGTAAGAACTGTAAGTAATTTCCACTTTCCCTTTACGACCCTTTAATTTATCCGCTTCAGTAGGTTTATCACCATCTTCAAATTCTAATGTAATTCCTTTTGGCATTTTATAATCTTTGGTGTTGAAAGCAAAGATCACTTTATCAGGCAAACCATAATTGGCATAAGCACCGTAGTATAATTGCATTTCGTAGGTTCCGTTCTCTTTTGTGGTTGTGATCGCTTTACGAATTAAAAGATTTGTTTCATCAATATACATCGTAGTTAAAATGATCTCGCTGTTCTCATTCATGGGTAACAGTTTCACGATCCTGGTATTTACTCCATCTACCATTGTTTCTCCTGCAGATAAGGCCACATAATCTTTCATTGCAATAACGGAACTCATATTTACACTTACACCGCCTTTGGGTAAAA
>CAIVCF010000190.1 GCA_903904335.1 uncultured Chitinophagaceae bacterium
AACAATTATGGCAACCGTTGCTATTCAGCTTTATGTGTTGAAGCATTTGCCTTTTTTAGATTGTCTTCCGTATAAAAAAGGAAATAATATTTTGAATGAGATGAAAGCACCTGCAGGTGCTGTTCCCGACAGTTTTGCGATCACATTCAAATACAAAAAAAATAATCAGGTTCTTGAATTTGATCAAAATAACTTTCCGAAAGATTTTGATTCCACTTATGAATATATTGATAGGTATGACAAGTTAATTCGTAAAGGAAATGCCGAAGCTGCCATAACAGATTTTTCTTTGAGAACGATTGACGGAATTGATACCACATCATTTATTCTGCATCAAAATAAAAAATACATTCTCCTGTTTGCAAAGGATTTTTCGAACGTCAATGATTGGAAAAAAGACTTTGATGAGTTACTGGCAATTGCAACAACAAAAAGCATACCTGTTTATCTAATTACAGCAGATGCAGATAACGGCAGTAAATTATTCAAAACTGTTCCTGTATTCAAATGCGATGCAACCGTTATCAAAACGGCTGCCAGAGTAAATCCCACTTATTTTGTGATGCAGGAAGCTGCGGTTTTGAACAAATTCAGCTACACTGATAGCAGATTCGTGTTGCAGGAAATCGCAAATAGTAAATGACTTGCATCTGACTTTTATCATGTTTTTTTTCAGTGTTTTTCTTTTTAAATTACAAGTGTAGTTTTTAGCATTTCACACTTAAAAAAGCAACCATGAAAACGCTGAAAGAAATCTTAGCAAAAAAGCCATTACATTTCAATTTTGTAAGTCCCGATGCAAAAGTGATCGATGCCATTGCATTAATGAAAATTGAAGATATGAGTTATGTGATCGTCATGGATAACCATAATTATTTGGGGATTCTTTCGGAAAAAGATTACACACAAAAAGTGGTGCTGCAAAACAGGAATTCATCCGCCACTGCCGTAAAAGATATTATGTCTAAGGATTTACCGATCGCAACAGTAGAAGATACTTGTGATAAATGCATGGAAATGATGAATACTTTCAAAGTGCCTTACCTGCCTATGTTTGATGGATATACTTTTAAAGGAGTGATCACTATAAATGATCTGTTGGCAGCATCATTGGAAGAAAAAACAACAGCAAAAAAGGAAGAAAATTATTTAAAAGACAAGCTTAATGCTTCTAACAGTAACCAGCATTACTGGATTTGATTATTGAATAACAACTTGTGTGATCAGGTTTTCTCCAAATGCTTCATTTATCCGTTGAATGATTTGCGGTTTTTGATACTGCAATTCATTTTTGAGCGGACCCACATTGGTACGTATAAATAAAGTGTGATTAACGATTTCAATTTTATCAGTGTATTTGGCAATCGTTTTGCCCATCAGCTTTTCCCATATTTCTTCTATCTGTACTGCACGAATACCGTTACGGAGTTTGCTTTTATTTACAAAGCCTTTTAATGCATCGCCGATACTGTATTCACCCATATTGTAAAGATAAACTTTGTATGTAAGATTTATTTTTTATTACTCAGTTTTATTTGATCATTTCTTTCTTGCTGTATTCATCAATATAAATACACATCGGTTCCGGCATTCTGTCTCTGTATAATCCCATTTTAAAATAGTATCTGTTATGTTCTGAATCGTATCCGCGAATTTCTGAATAGCTTCTTATGCCATCGTAGTTAATGATATTTTTTTCATTCAGAAAAGCAATAATTTTTCCGTCTGCATGCTTTGAGAATTTAATTTGAAACCTGAAATCTAACCATCGGTTCTTGATCTCTTCCGATGTTTCGAAAAGCTTTTGCCTACCGGAATCTGTGTTCAGCGTTATAAATAATTTTCCTGAACGATACCGTATTGCAATGATAGGACTGTCATCAGAACAATAACTCGCGGGGCATTTTTCTTTCCATTGTGCAATGATAAGCCTCGTGTTAACAACCGGAAAACTGTCAGGCAAAAACATGCTGAATTGGTATTCATAAGTAATATCATTCACTGATTCCAGAGAACTTATTTCTTCTAATTCATCGCGTTCTGAAGCAAGGCTGCTGTCATTTCCCGCTTCAACCACATCACCTGTTCTTAATGTTATTTTCGCGGCAGATTTCCCCTTACGTTTTATCTGTGATTGGATCTCAAATGAATGCGATTCCATTCTGTCTGTACTCCAGATATTTTTTAATGAGGGAGCTTCAAAATCATCATACACATCAATCGGTTTATTCTTGCAGGCAGTTATACTCAATAAGCACAACAGAAATAAACTTATTTTATAAATGGGTACCATAAAAACAGTTTGTTTTTCATAGTATTATCGTTGCATTTAATTCATCCTTTGAATGGCTTCCAAAGTTATAGCGTTTATAATAATTTGATCAATCCATAATCTGCGCCGATCGCTTTCAATTGTGATTCCATTCTTTCAGCATGAGTATCGGTTATAAAAACCTGTCCGTTCTCTTCCATGCAAACTTTATGTAAAAGATTGTGCATTCTTCCGGCATCTAATTTTTCAAACACATCATCCAATAACAAAACAGGAGTGAACCCTTTTTGTTTTTTTAGTATTTCAAATTCAGCAAGCTTTAAAGCAAACAACAAACTCTTTCTTTGCCCTTGTGATGCTAAGTTTTTAAATGCATATCCATTCATTGTTATTTCCATATCATCTTTATGAATACCGCAACCGGTGCGTTGCAAATAAAGATCACGTTGTCTGTTTACTTGCAATAGATTCAATAAAGTATCATTCAGCAGTTGACTATCGTAGATCATTTCAATTCCATCTTCATTCTCTGCAATGCTTTGATAATAGCGGTTTGCAGCCGGAATCAATTCTTCTGTAAATTGTTTTCTTGCAGTAAAGATCAATTGCCCTTTTTCTGATAATTGTTCATCTAATGTATCCAATAAAGATTCATCCATGCGGTTATGTTCGGCAGCCGCTTTCAATAAACTGTTACGTTGCTGTAAGATCTTATTATAATCGATCAGCCAATTCAAATAATCAGTATTGCATTGCGACAAAATAGTATCAATGAATTTTCTTCTTTCCTCACTGTTGCCGGTGATTAACCCAACGTCATCAGGGGCGATCATCACACAAGGGAATTTGCCGATATGCTCAGAGAATTTTTTATACTCTTCCCCATTTGCCCAAAATTCTTTTCGGTTGTTTTCACGAATGATACAAACCAATTCATGTTGTTTTTCTTCTTTCAAAAAGTTGCCATCAACTCTTAATCCTGATTTGCCCTGCTGCACAATTTGTGTGTCTTGTCTTGAGAAATAACTTTTGGTAAAACATAAATAATAAATGGCATCGAGCAGATTTGTTTTACCGCTGCCATTTGGTCCGCATACAGCAGTGATACGTTGTTTGAACAACCATTGTTGTTGTTCGTAATTCTTAAACTGAACAACTGATATATTTTGAAGGAATAACATGGATGCTGCAAAGTAAATCCTTCTTTAATTTAGTTGAGAGATAATCTTATGGAATAGGTTTTAGCCGTATTTTTAACAAAAATTAGGTGGTGAAAACAATTCTTTCAGAACAGCAGGTGGCATTGGTGGTAAAGCGTTTATCGCATCAGATACACGAAGATCATTTGCATTTGAAAGATACTGTGATCATCGGTATCCAGCCACGCGGCATCGCATTAAGCAAAAGGATCGTGAATGAATTGAAACTCCTGGTTGATCCTGCTTCCATTCAATACGGAATTCTGGACATCACTTTTTACAGGGATGATGTTCGTAAAGAACTGCATGTGGCCAATAAGACAGAGATCCCTTTCAGTATTGAAAATAAAAATGTGGTGATCATTGACGATGTGTTGTACACGGGAAGAACCATCCGTGCAGCACTGGATGCCTTGCTTGATTTTGGCAGACCAGCTAAAGTGGAATTATGTGTATTGATAGATCGAAGGTTCAGACGGGAATTTCCCATACAGGGAGATTATGTTGGACAATCCATTGATACCATCATTTCACAAAAGGTAAAAGTGTGCTGGAAAGAAAAAGATGGCAGAGAATGTGTAGAATTAATATAGAAGAAACAAGGTTCAAGAAACAAGGTCCAAGAAACAAGGTTCAGAAAAACAAGGAACAAGAAAAAAGTCGCAAGAATAAAGGAAGAAACAAGAATACTCCTTATGTCACAAGAACTTGAAAACAGGTTTGAAGAATTTGCTAAAAGAGTAAGGGATTTCTGTCTTGAATTAAAGTTTGATGTTATTAATCGTGAATATATCAGTCAGTTGATCAGATCAAGCGGCTCTGTTGGGGCGAATTATATTGAGGCATCTGACAGTTTAGGGAAAGCGGATGAATTGATGAAATTAAAAATATCAAGAAGAGAAGCAAAAGAATCTGCTTATTGGCTCAAACTGTTATTAACTTATGATGATAGAACGCTGGAAGAGAGCAGACTTAGCTTGATTGACGAAGCTCAGCAAATCAAAAAAATACTCTCTGCTATAATTAATAAGTTATAATAGATAAAACGTCACTTGAACCATGGAACTTGAATCTTGGAGCTTGTAACTTGAATCTTGAGTCTTGTTTTTCTTGAATCTTGGAACTTGTTCCCTGAATTCCTTAACTTCGCTTTTTAATGAGACTATCTACCAAACATCTTCTTGGTATCAAACACCTCAACAAAGAGGATATCCAATTAATTCTTTCTACCGCATCAAACTTTAAAGACGTTTTACAAAGACCTGTAAAGAAAGTTCCTTCTTTGCGTGACATAACGATCGTGAATCTTTTTTACGAGAATTCCACGCGTACCAGAATGAGTTTTGAATTGGCTGAAAGAAGATTGAGTGCTGATACACTTAACTTTACTTTAAGCAGTTCATCTGCAGCGAAAGGAGAAACCTTGTTAGACACAGTGAACAATATCCTCAGCATGAAAGTGGATATGGTGGTGATGCGACATAGTGCAAGTGGGGCACCGCACTTTTTGGCGAAACATATTCCGGCAGCGATCGTGAATGCAGGTGACGGTATCAATGAACATCCCACGCAAGCTTTGCTGGACGCATATTCCATGCAGGAGAAGTTCGGACAATTAGAAGGATTGAAAGTGGCGATAATAGGTGATATCATGCACAGCCGTGTTGCACTCAGCAATATTTATTTATTGAAAAAGATGGGCGCTGAAATAATGGTTGCCGGTCCGCCCACTTTAATTCCGAAATATATTACTGAAGCATTGAATGTTCATGTTGAATACAATGTGAAGAAAGCATTGCAATGGTGCGATGTGGCCAATGTATTGCGCATTCAGTTGGAAAGACAGAATCAACCTTTATTTTCTTCCTTACGTGAATACAGTTTAGCTTACGGCATCAATCGTAAATTATTGGAAAGCTTAGGAAAGGAAATCACCATCATGCATCCGGGTCCGATCAACCGGGGAGTGGAATTGGATAGTGATGTTGCTGACGGACCATTCTCCATTATCCTGAATCAGGTAGAAAATGGTGTGGCAGTTCGCATGGCTGTACTATATTTATTGGCGAATAGAGAAAACTAAAAAGAAAGTACGAAATAAGAAGTTAGAAGTAGGAACGATATCAACTTTTAAATTCCGTACTTTGTACTTCTAACTTCAAACTTTTATTCATGCGTATTTGTTTGTTTCCGGGAACATTCGATCCAATTACTTTAGGTCATGTTGATATCATTAACAGGGCATTGCCTTTGTTTGATAAGATCGTTGTGGGAATTGGATTGAATTCATCAAAGAGCCCTATGTTCAGTGCTGAACAGAGAGTGAAATGGGTGCAGGAAATCTATAAGGATGAACCCAGAGTTGAAAGTGCAGTGTATGACGGGTTGACCATTAATTTTTGCAGGATCATTAAAGCCAATTTTATTTTACGCGGCATCAGATACGTAAGTGATTTTGAGTATGAAAAAACGATTGCTGATGCCAACAGAACGTTAGATAGAAGGATCGAAACCGTTTTCTTAACCGGTGAACCGAAATATACTTCAGTTGCATCCACGATCGTGCGAGATATTATCAAAAATGGCGGTGATGCTTCTTTATTCCTTCCTGATATTGTTGGCAAGTCAATTCATGAAAATAGTCAATCCTGATGCGTATTTGGTTTAAGGACGATATTTCTCTTGAGCAATTGAATCTGCTCAATAAAAATAATTTAGGCGAACATCTCGGTATTGTATTTACTGAATTGGGCGATAATTATATTAAAGCTACCATGCCTGTTGATCACCGCACTCAACAACCTTATGGTTTACTGCATGGCGGTGCCAGTGTGGCGTTGGCTGAGACTCTTGGCAGTATAGCCTCTGCGATGGTAATTGATACAGGTAAAAATATTTGTGTTGGGTTAGACATCAATGCTAATCATGTTCGTGGTGTAAGAAGTGGGTTTGTTACAGGAATTGCGAAGCATGTTCATATCGGTTCATCAACCCATGTTTGGGAGATCAAGATTTATGATGAGCAAGAAAAATTAGTTTGCATCAGCAGGTTAACTGTTTCCATCTTAGCAAAAAGGTAATTATTTCATTTTCCATTTAGCAACTATTTCAATGATATTGGGATAACTGTTTTTCAAACATTTTTTCAGATCAATTTCATTCACCCATTTTATATCAGTAATATCTTCCTCTGTTTGTGGAATTAATTTTTGTTCGTTCAGAATTTTCATGGCATACCAGTGTGATTCTTTTGTTACGTCCTGTTTGATCCTTGCATCAAAATAATCATGGTAAGTAATGGCAATCAGTCTTCCTAACTGAATATTCCGGATACCTGTTTCTTCTTCCACTTCACGTACAGCACAATCTTCAATTGATTCACCTTTGTCTAATTTTCCTTTTGGCAGATCCCATTTACCGCGGCGAAATATCATTAATAATTCTTCCTGTTGATTGGTAACCAATCCGCCTGCTGCTATTATTTTTCTTTTCATGTTTTGTTGATAAGATTATGCAATCTACATTCAAAAATAATTAATCAGACTTTACCTTCGTTTTATGACGAATGAAAAAGCTGTTGCGGAAAAATTATTAGAAGTGCAGGCTGTAAAACTCAGTCCTGAAAAACCCTTTACTTGGGCCAGCGGATGGAAAAGTCCGATCTATTGTGATAATCGAAAGATCCTGTCATTCCCTTATATCCGAGATTTTATCAAGAGTGAAATGTGCAGTGTGTTGTTTGAACAATTTCCTGAAGCTGAAATGCTGGCAGGAGTAGCAACAGCGGGTATTGCATGGGGAGCGATGGCAGCCGATCAATTAAAGCTGCCATACATTTATGTACGACCGAAACCGAAAGAGCACGGATTGGGCAATCAGATCGAAGGATTTTATACAGCAGGGCAAAAAGTATTGGTGATCGAAGACCTGATCTCAACAGGAAAAAGCAGTTTGCAGGTGGTGGATGTTTTAAAACAATCGGGCTTGGAAGTGATCGGCATGGTTTCCATTTTTACCTATGGATTTACCGCGGCTGAGAAAGCATTTAAAGAAGCAGGAGTGTCTTATCAATCTTTAACTGATTATCCGACATTGATCAATCTGGCAGTTGAAAAAGGGATTGTTTCAGCGGATACTGAGCAGGTATTATTGCAATGGCGAAATGATCCTGCCAATTGGAAAGGTATATAGGGATGCTTTATCAACTTGAAGGAGGGTATCTTCAAAAAATAATTTTTATGTATAAAAGATTATTCATCTTGTTTGTTGTATTGTGTTTTTTTGATGCAGTAAAAGCGCAGGTGATGGCACAAAAAAAAGAATGGATCACTATTAAATCATCCAATTTAAAATGTTGGCAGTGTAAGGACATTTTAGAGAAGTATCTCACTTCCGAGAATGAGTCAACTATGGAAAGTGGCATCGTTCAGAGAAGGTATAATTTGATTTCAGGTGAAATACGATTGCAATATTATCCCGACCGTGTAACGCCGGATGTGATCAGAACTGTTTTATTGAACGCAGGATTTGATGCAGACAGCCTGAAAGCAGAATCAGAACCATACAAAAAATTACCTCCTATTTGCAAAAGAGCCGAAGATGGAGGAGGACCCACAAAAGGGAAACCCTGTCATATTCCACCGTATAATCCTTAAATAAATGCCGGTTCCGGAAAACCCGCCAATGGAAAATGGGTTTAATAAGCTTTATGTAGTCTCATGATCCTTTATTTGCTCAATCAGTATCAACAAAAGGATAGATCTGCCAACGATTCAATATTAGTTCGAGCTATTTAAGATAATAAACTGAGTTTTACCCATTAGTAATCCGTGTATAAGCCGTGTACTATTATGTCGGTTTATATACGGATTATACACGGATCATATACGGCTTATATACGGGTTATCTCTTAATTTATCAGGATTGTCTTATACTTCTCTCTAAAACACAAGAAGGGTTAGTTAAAAAGCTCCACTTTATGCCTGCCTTCGTAATTGAAGGGCACGGTGATGAAAATGCCGGATTTACCCACTTTGGTGTTGCCTTTTACGGTCACCAGCACTTCCTTACTTAAAACAACGGAGAGGGCATTTTTGAAGATCTCCACCATTTCAACATTCATTTTTGAGGGGAGGGAAAACTCCGATTTTTTGTCGATATGCATCAATGTGTCTAATTGGTACTTGCCCAAATAATGGCTGTTGATGTAAATATCGCAGTCCACTTTTTTAAGATCCACTCCAAAATTGTTTGGGTTGAAGTACACTAATTCGAGAGATAGGGTGGATTGATCATATCCCAGTTTTTCGATTTTGATGTTTTTTACGTCGCGGTAATCGAATCCTTTTGGTGTTTGGCAGGCCATCAAAAAAGCCAAAATAAGGGCAAATAAGAGCTGTTTTTTCAAGCTGAATGATTTAGTGCAAAATAGGGGAGAAAGCCGAAATTTCAAGAATTTGTTATGCAGGATTTGGCGATTATATACCTCTTAGCACAAGCCCATACAACACATTAATAATAAGCCTTTCCGAAAATTTACGATCCCAACGCATTACGATTATAAAATTGTAAACGATTTGATTCGTAAAGGTAATTTGTTAAAATGAGATTTTGCAGTTTTGGGGTGCAGGTACTTAGAATTAAATAGTAGGTAGATAATATATAAAACGGCTTATTTTTTGTATCTTTATAAGGCAAAATGACAGATACAAAAGACATACGATTAGTTATAAAAATAACCAATAATAAGCCTATTGAATTATTGGACTTAACGAAGTCATTGGTAGCTTTTGTAAACCAATTTGATTCCTATGTTTCAGAAAATGGGCAGCGAAAAGAGGATAGGGAAGCCAAACTTTATGTAAAAGAGATAAAATCAGGTAGTGTTATTTTTGAACTGGTTGAATTTGCATCAAAAACAGCAATTCCATTTTTAGAAAATGCAAACATTATTATCGGGTTTGCTGGGTACTTAAAAAAAGCATACGATTTTTATAAAGGGGATCAGTCCGATAGTAGTATCGTATATTCAAATAGCGATTGTAAGGAATTATCTCAAATAATAAACCCTGTCGCTAATG
>CAIVCF010000191.1 GCA_903904335.1 uncultured Chitinophagaceae bacterium
AACAGCATAGTTAGCAATAGAATTGACTTTAATTAGAGATAAAGTAAAAATATTAAAAACATCAAATGGCAGATATGACAACCAAAAAATATGGTGTTGATTTTGAACACCTCAATCTTGAAGGCTACAGAAATATAAATGAGTTGTACAAACAAGATAGCCAATTACACGCTTGCGAAACATTGTTCGGCGATTGGAATGCGGAAGTAATGGTTCTTGCTCAAGACGCGGCTAATTTCAATACGTTAAAGAAATTGATAGATACCGATAATAAAAATCCATTTAGGCATAGCCCTACAAATAATACTAATATAAATTTGTATAACATTTTATTTTCATTAAATCGATTTGATATGGGAGAGTTTTGTAAACCGAACAATAGAAATTGTGGTTTGTACTATGCCAACGCTATTTGGTTGCTGAAGGAATCAGAAGGAATGAGTGGAGCTATAACTAATAAAGAAATGGCTTATAAAATAAATCAAGAAGTATTTGCGGAAACATTAAAAAATCTAAAAAAATTGAAGCTAATAGTGACATTAGGTGAACATTCATTTAACTTCATCAAGCATTTTTTCAAAAAACAAATAGAACTAGATTGGCATAGTACAGTAAAGGAAAGAATAGTACATAAAGTACACGGTAAGAATTCTTTCTATGACGTTGGCTCCCTTTATCACACAAGCAACAGGGGAATGATTGCTAGAGCTAAGTTAAATGGAATTACGGGAAAGAATTCTTGTGCAAAAGGTATAGAGGTTACTAAGTCCGACTTAAAAGAAATATTTAAGAGTGTGTAATTTTTTGAAAGGGAATGAAAATGGCTAAAAAGATTTACTACGTGAAGACAAAATTCCAAACGTATATTGAACTCAATAGCGACTACGATGCTGATGAGAAAAAAGAAGTGCTTGAGGCAATAAACTATTTGCCCCAATGTCAATTTGAATTTGGCATAGGAGAGAGCTTTGTCCCATTAAAAGGTATTGGCAAACATTGCCAAGGAAAAATTTCTTCCAAAGATATTGGCAAGCTTCAAGAAGTCACGTTCGAAGGATGGTTTTGTATAGATCCTAAAGATTGGAAAAATAAAATTGAGGAAAAAATTGAACGCCTTATTAAAGGCGAATCTAAATTTGTATTCAATAATATTAGAGCAGGCTCATTTGAATTTAATGCTAAAAATGCAAAAGGTAAGGAATTAGAAAACCTACCAACAGAATTCGAAGTAACTACAACCAAGCCCGATGGCATTGATTTTATTTCTTAAACTAATATTTGATACCCAACTTGCCAAATGAAATAAAAATAAAAATCATTAGTCTCTTGTCCAATGCGAATGTCGATGGTTGGATAAGAGACTATGGCGATGTTTCTTATTGGGCGTTTGAAGATGGAACTCGTGTTAGCTCAGTGGCAACAGAGCACGTTGATAGCAGTACTTGGCTAGAAACTTACGATGAGCTTATCGAAAAAATTATTCATAAAATTGATGGCGTTAAAATGTCTGAGCCAAATATTGAAGAAGTCTTGGATAATTTAGGTAATTTAATTGAATTTAATTTCACAATTTATTTTAAGAACGACGAGATTACTTATCATTACATTCAATTCGGTGATGGTAACGAAGCGGCACGTTCAATCGATGTTCCTACTACGGCACTTCATAGCGAATTCGTTGCTTGGATTGACAACGCTATTGATAGTGATTGGTGTGTTACTTTATCCAAGGAATAAAAGTATTTCTAAAAAATGCCAAAGCTATCAAGCCTACAAATTTATGACAAAATTGAAGAGCGCTTACGAGATTTAGAAGCGGGTAAAGATATTGAAGCACGTGAAATAAATGTGCTTCTAACAACACAACAAAA
>CAIVCF010000192.1 GCA_903904335.1 uncultured Chitinophagaceae bacterium
ATGATGACAATGGGAATTTGTCTCCTTCTTCACAATTACCGTCTTTGTATTTGTTCACCCAGCTTTCTTCCGGATTAAACCATTGATCATTTGCATTAGGAAATTTGGCTTTAAACTTATAATAATGATGCATCAATGTTTCATTGAATCCGGTTGCTGCTCCGGATACTGCTATTAATGATCCTGTAATTATTTTGTTCTTGTCTATTTTATATTGTGCCGTTGTAAATAATGGCAACAGAAAGAACAGTATGAATAAGTTTTTCATAGGATTAGTTTTTTCTTTTTAAAATATTCCATAATCCGATGGTCATCTGGTAGGTATTGTTAATTTGTCTGACTTCAATACTGCATTTTCCTGATACATACATAACACCAAAAGCATAAACAAATTTGTTGACCAGGCTCGGGTCTTCATAATAATTTTCATCTTTAGTAGTCTTGTCGTTTGTAAAAACGGAATAATAATAACCGGCTGTTGGAATTAAGAAACTGGAAGGACTGAGGTTGATCATTTTTCCCACTCTTGCGCCGAAGTAACAAGGCTTTGCATTACTTAGATCGAGGATTTCATGGGCTTCAAACAGGAATTGTGAACTGTGATAGCCGATGCGTACATCTGTGACAATGTTTTTGTCTGTTCCGCTACCGGCGGCAAGTCCTACATGTAGTTGTGATTGAGCAATTGTTGTACTGAAAACAATCAACAATGTTAAAAATATTTTGTTTTTCATAACCGATGGTTTTGTGTAAAAATTATTAGTAGTAATTTTTACGTAATGTTTTAAAGGGTAGATTCAAATGAGTTATCTCGAGTACTTGCACCATTTGATCTTTTGACAACACAAAGCTCCAACCATCAAGCCACGCAGAATATAGCAGATTATTTGAGTTTTAAGTAGTTTCTTATTTAGTAGAAAAGTAGTTTTTTATCCAAAAAAATATTAGATGCGATAAATTAATGTAGTAGTAAAGGAAGAGAAATGATACAGCTTATTTAACTTTTAAATGTGATTTTGAAATTTTATAGTGATTTATACTACAAGAAAAAGTAACAAAATCTATATTCGTAAGTACTACAAATTTGATCTGGTTTCACAGTTTCGGTGACCAAAGCTTGTAGCTATACTTAAGCAGTAGTTTTCAAATTTCAATTTTAGTTATTGCAGAATAGTTATTTAGCTTATGGAATAAATTGTATTTCTATTATTGAGCTATAAATAAAAAGGGAAACACCTTCATTGAAGCTTTTATTAATTTTTATACTGCAAAAATAAAGTTCTTCATTGTTTTATATTCTTCATTTATTTTATTCAAAAAATATTTTTTGTGTTCATCTGTGTTTGTGTGGAATATTCTGTTCTTGTGAATAAGCAACCAACAACTGCACTGGTGCATCTTAAAGATGTGGTTCTTTTTTGAACTGAAAATAAAATGCTTTGTATTTTATAAATACAAAGCACTTTATTATATATTATTTAAGCTTAAAATTTCGGCGTTACTCCCATATTGTATAAAATAAAAGAGTAAATATCGGCAGTGGTTTCTATATTTTTTGCTGTATTACTAGCACCATGCCCCGAATTGGTATCGATGCGAATCAACGTTGGATTTTTTCCTGCATTCTTTTCCTGTAGAGTGGCTGCATATTTAAAAGAATGTGCAGGTACTACCCTGTCGTCATGATCAGCCGTGGTGATTAATGTTGCAGGATATTGAACACCTGCTTTAATATTATGCAATGGTGAATAGGCATACAACGCTTTAAACTCATCTGCTTTATCGCTGCTGCCATAGTCAGCTATCCAGTTCCAACCGATAGTGAATTTCTGGAAACGCAGCATATCCATCACTCCCACTTGCGGTATCGCCACTTTTGCAAGGTCGGGCCTTTGGTTGATCACGGCACCTACCAATAATCCACCATTACTTCCGCCACGCAAGGCGAGATAATTATGTGATGTATATTTCTGTGCTATCAGGTATTCTCCTGCCGCAATAAAATCATCAAAAACATTTTGCTTCTTTAATTTCATTCCTGCTTCATGCCATTTTTCTCCATATTCACTTCCTCCTCTTAAATTAGCAACTGCATAAATGCCGCCCTGGTCTAACCATGGAATGAGTGATGCACTGAATGCTGGTGTAGAACTGATATTGAATCCGCCGTAACCATATAATATCGTTGGATTCTTACCATTCTTTTGCATTCCTTTTTTAGCAACAATGAACATCGGAATCTTTGTTTTGTCGCTGCTTTCATAAAACACCTGATCAACTGTATAATCAGCAGGATCAAAACTTAATTGTGGTTTTTGAAATACAGTGCTCTTGCCGCTTGCAACATCATATTTATAGATCGTTGGAGGAAAATTGAATGTAGAGAAAGTATAAAAAGTGAATGCATCTTCTTTCTCACCGCCAAAGCCTCCTGCATTTCCCAACGCAGGTAATTTTACTTCTCCTGTTTGTTTGCCTGAATAATCATACACATAAATTCTTGATGTAACATCTTTTAAATAAGTGACGAATAATTTGCCGCCCACACTGCCTACACCCTGCAGTGGTTCTGCCTTTTCAGGAATGATCGTCTTCCAGTATTTTGCATCCGTCTTGCCGGCATCCACTGCTATCAATTTAGAATTTTGTGCGCCATCATTTGTTTCAATAAAAATTCTATCGCCCACATTATCGATCACATTATATAAATACTTGCCTGCTTCTTTAACAATGGGCTTAAATATTTTATCGACACTTTTATTATCTAAGTACCACAATGCATTGCCGTCAAATCCTTTGCCTCTGTCGCTGATCGATAAATAAACAAAACGTTCATCATCACTGGTGCCGACTGTATTAAAATGTTGAGGATTTGATTTGTCTTCAAAAATTAATTTATCATCAATTTGATTGGTCCCTACCACATGGAACCATACCTGATGGTTTTCATTTTTAGTGGATAATTCTTTCCCTTTTTCTGTTGGCGGATAACGGCTGTAATAAAATCCATCACCTTGCCATGCAATGCCCGAAACTTTTACCCAATCAATTTCGTCAGCCAGATCTTTTCCTGTCTGCATATCGCGAATAAAATAAGTTTGCCAGTCACTGCCGCCTTTTGAAATTCCCCATGCTGCATAATGTCCGTTTTTATTCAATACAAAACCGATCAAACGTGTAGTTCCGTCGGGAGATAATTTATTGGGATCGATCACAATTTCAGGCGTGCCTTCCAATCCTTTCTGACGATACAAAACACTTTGATTCTGCAAACCGTCATTCTTATAAAAATAAAACCATTCTCCTTTTTTTTGTGGAGATGAATACTTGGCATAATTGCTTACGGTTTCAATTCGTTTTTTAAAACCTTCCCGAAAAGGTATTTGATTCAGATAAGCATTCGTGACTGCATTTTCTTCTTTCACCCAAGCTTTGGTTTCATCACTGTTATCATTTTCCAACCAACGGTAAGGATCAGCTACTAAGGTTCCGAAATAATTATCGGTCTGATCAACTTTTTTCGTAACAGGGTATTTTAATTGTGCAAAACTGTTGATCATGATCAGGGTTACTGCCATTAAGCAAATTATTTTTTTCATACAATATTGTTTATACATTAATGTTTGTGTATGCATTATCTCAGAATTAAAAATTCGATAACCAAAGCAAACTAACAACATTTTAGCTAAATTTGTAACATTAAAATCGATTGTATTCAATCTTATTTTTTTCTCTAAAATTAATTGCCATGGCGAATCAAATTATCCTTGATCTTTTAGGCGACAAAGCTTCTTACCTTTTAGATCACCAATGTAAAACAGTTGACAAAAAAAGTATCTCATTACCTTCTCCAACACATGTTGATGATATTTGGATCAACAGCAACCGTAACAACCAAACATTAAAAAGTCTGCAAACATTATTAGGTCACGGACGTTTGGCGGGTACAGGGCATTGCAGTATTCTTCCGGTAGATCAGGGCGTAGAACACAGTGCCGGTGCATCTTTTGCACCTAATCCTATTTATTTTGATCCTGAGAATATTGTAAAATTAGCGATCGATGGTGGTTGTAATGCTGTTGCTTCCACTTTTGGTGTACTAGGAATTGTGAGCAGAAAATATGCGCATAAAATTCCATTCATTGTAAAGATCAATCATAATGAATTTTTAAGTCTACCCAACAAATATGATCAGGTGATGTTCGGCAATATCAAGAGTGCATGGAATATGGGAGCAGTTGCAGTAGGTGCAACTATTTATTGGGGAAGTGCAGAAAGTACAAGACAATTACAGGAAGTTGCACAGGCATTTGAATATGCACATGAATTAGGAATGGCAACGATCCTCTGGTGTTATCTTCGTAATAACGGATTTAAAGTGGATGGCGTAGATTATCATGCTGCTGCTGACTTAACAGGTCAGGCTAATCATCTTGGTGTTACATTACAGGCAGATATCATCAAACAAAAATTACCAACTAATAATGGCGGTTATTTGGCAACCAAACATGGTAAGACCTCTCCATTGGTATATGAAAAATTAACAACCGATCATCCGATCGATCTAACAAGGTATCAGGTATTGAATTGTTACAGCGGAAGAGTTGGTTTAATTAACAGTGGTGGTGAAAGTAAAGGAGCATCTGATATGAGTGAAGCTGTAACCACTGCAGTAATTAATAAACGTGCCGGCGGAATGGGCTTGATCCTTGGAAGAAAAGCATTCCAGCGCCCATTTGCAGACGGTGTTAAATTATTGAATCTGGTACAGGATGTTTATTTAGATAAGAGTATCACTGTTGCTTAAAAGCAAGGTTGTTATGATAAAAAAAGTCAGACATTATAAAAATGTCTGACTTTTTTTAATAATAGAATTAGATTTTGAGTTTTAAAAAAATTGTTTAACGTTTGTATATTGACTTCGAGAGCCACAGTCTGACAAACTTTTAACAGACTTTAATTTATAATATTAAGCCCATCCCAATATCTTTTTGAAATCATATTCTTCAGGATGTTTAAAATATTTTTTTGCTTCTTCCATATCATCTTCAGTTAAGTATTGGATACTGTGGAAGAACACCATTTTTGCTCGCTGGCTTTCCATTGATACCATACGTGTTCTTACTCTTCCTGAAGCATCTTCTACATCTTTCAAAAATAACGGATTGATATCACCGGCAGGATCCGATGTTACCATACAACCTGTAATGCCATCATCAAATAATTTCTTTACACCGATACCCAGCAAACTGCAATACATCAGATCAAAGGCAGTTGGAGGGATACATCTTAGTTCATAACCCATCTCAACAGGGCGGCTTTTAATATCAATATTCAATTGCTTGAGTCTTATCTGCAAGAGCATATTATAAATATGTGCTTTACTTACCGTTCCCAATTCAGGATGACCATGTTCATCATAGGTGAATTGAATTCCTGATGCTTCAATATCCTGATCACTCATAAAATGAAAAATACCTTCACTCACAATCGCAACACCATAATCAATTCCCAATATTTTTCTTTTGATGATAGAAGAAATGATAAGGCTGGTGATCTTATCCAAAGAAATTTTTGTTTTATTAAACATTTCAGGAATGATGATCATCGGATAATGACAGGCAGCACCGATACCGAATGCCAAATGACCTGCTTCACGACCCATTGCAGAAACAACGAACCAGTTGCCTGAAGAACGTGCATCTTCATAAATGGTACGACCAATCCTTACCCCTTCCTGATTGGCACTTTGATAACCGAATGTAGGTTGACCTTCTGGTAATGGAAGATCATTATCAATTGTTTTAGGAACATGAATGTTCTGAATCGGGAATTTTCTGTCAGTAAGATATTTACTGATACGATTGGCAGTAGAAGCAGTATCATCTCCCCCGATGGTAACTAAGAGTTTGATATTATTTTTTACAAAAAAATCTGTTTTAAACTCTAAGTCTGCCGGTTTATACCTGCTCATTCTTAAAACAGAACCTCCTACGCTGAAGACGCGGTCGGCCATTTCAAAATCAATGTCAATGAAAGATGGATTATCTGTAAACAGATTTTTATATCCATCGTGAAGGCCAATTATTTTGTAGCCGTCTCTTAAAAAAACTTTAGCAACCGAACTGATCACTGTATTAATACCCGGTGCAGGTCCGCCGCCGGCAAGTATTAAAATATTTCCTTTCATAAAAAATGTTTGATGAATTTATAAATAGAGAGTTAAAAGTACTGATTAAAATCTTTGCATTTAAATTTTCAGGAAAGAACTGTAATTAAATATTGTTTTCTTTTAAAAACCTCGTTTACTGTTGCAACTTTAGTAAAAAAATTGCTGTATATAACACATAAACAATTTCAATTAAAGAATATCCCCAAATAAAACAACCTTATTCACTTAACAAATGCAAGATGCTTCATTAATAAAAAAAATTAAATTCAAATAATTTTATCAGTATCATCGGAAAAACAATTGCTTCGTTGATAAAAGAAAAAAAATCTGCACATTTTACAGGTATGCTGAAATAGTTTACAAAATGATAATTTGAATTATTGGGTGGTGGTTTATCATCATTTCCGTATTTTTGCGGCTTCGATCGATTTTAATTAAGCTTATAAATTGATCTGATTTCATTGAGTATTTATAATTTCTTTATTTGTTATGAGCAGCAATCGAAAAGTTACTAAGATAGGCGTACTGACTTCAGGAGGAGATGCTCCGGGAATGAATGCGGCGATACGTGCCATTGTACGAACCGGAATTTATTATGGAATGGAAATGTACGGTATCATGCGTGGTTATTCGGGCATGGTGGAAGATGATATTGTTAAGATGGATTCACGCAGCGTTGCCAATATCATTCAGCGTGGCGGAACCATCCTTAAAACAGCAAGATGCCTTGAGTTTTATGAACCGGAAGGCAGAAAAATAGCATACGAAAATTTAAAAAAGAACGGTATTAACGGATTGGTGGTGATTGGTGGTGACGGGAGTTTTAACGGAGCACAAAAATTCAGCAATGAATATGATATACCCTGCATCGGCTTACCTGGCACCATTGATAAGGATATTGCAGGTACTGATTTTACAATCGGTTTTGATACTGCAGTAAACACTGCTGTTCAGGCCATTGATAAAATCAGGGATACGATGGATGCACATGACCGTTTATTCATTGTGGAAGTGATGGGACGTGATGCTGGATATATTGCACTACACAGCGGTATTGCAACAGGAGCAGAAAATATTTTGATACCTGAGAAAAAAACAACTTTGGATCAATTGGTATCTAATTTATTGGAGAAAGAGAAACGTAAAAAATTGGTGAACCTGATCGTTGTTACGGAAGGTGATGAATATGGCGGTGCCAATGGTGTTTCAAAGATCATACAGGAAAATTTACCGAATGCGGATATACGGATTTGTATCCTCGGTCATATTCAGAGAGGCGGCTCTCCCAGTTGTTTAGACAGATACATTGCAAGCAGAATGGGTTATCACGCCATTGAATGTTTGACGAACGGCACACATGATGTAATGGTGGGAATTGTAAATAATAAAATGCATTACACACCATTGAACAGTGCAGTAAAAGCGAAACAGCAGATCAGTGATGAATTGATGAAGATCGTAAAAGTGTTAGCTACTTAATTCAATATAATAATGCGGAATGTCATTTACCGGATGATGGCAGTTGCATCCACTAAATAACCGGTCATCACAGCAGTAAAATTTAATTAATTGCTATGTCAAAAAACCTTGAAAAGTATTTGTACAAACAAATGGATAAAGAAGCAGGAATTATACACAGCGCTCACCGCACAAAGATTGTGGCAACAGTGGGTCCTGCTTGCGATACCTACGAAAAATTAGTGGAACTTGCTAAAGCAGGTGTGAATGTTTTTCGTTTGAACTTTTCGCATGGAACACATGAAGACAAAGCCAAGATCATCGGTTACCTGCGTCAAATAAATGATAAGGAACCCTATACTGTTGCAATATTAGCAGATTTGCAGGGACCTAAACTTCGTGTGGGAGAAATTGAAAACAATGCATTGGATGTAAAAGCAGGTGATATTCTCACTTTCACAAATACCAAATGTGTAGGTACTTTAGAAAAAATTTATGTAAGTTACCCTAATCTTGCCGGTGATGTAAGAGTTGGAAATATCATCATGATCGATGATGGAAAAATTGAGGTTAAAGTAGTTGACATCACAAAAGATGGTGATGTAAAAGTTGAAGTATTATTAGGCGGTATCCTTTCATCAAAAAAAGGTATTAACCTTCCCGATACAAAAATCTCTTTACCTGCATTGACAGATAAAGATCTGGAAGACCTTGAATTTATCATTGACCAAAAATGTGATTGGGTTGCACTAAGTTTTGTTCGCAGCGTAAAAGACATTGTTATTCTTCGCAGTAAAATACAAGAAAAGAAAAGTAAAATAAAGATCATTGCTAAGATCGAAAAACCCGAAGCATTGGTTAATATCCGAGATATCATTGTTGAAAGCGATGCCATCATGATCGCTCGTGGTGATCTGGGTGTTGAATTACCGATAGAACAAGTGCCCCTGATTCAGCGTGAACTGATCCGAAAATGTATCCATCGGGGTAAGCCCGTTATTGTGGCTACACAAATGATGGAAAGCATGATCGATCGTGTAAAACCCAACCGGAGTGAGATCACCGATGTTGCAAATGCAGTATTGGAAGGTGCAGATGCAGTAATGCTTAGCGGTGAGACAGCTACTGGCATGCATCCTGCATTAGTTGTAGAAACCATGTGTAAGATTATACGTCAGGTTGAGCAAACAGAATATCGTTATAACCGTGAAGAAGATCTGAGGCCACAACCCCACTCTCCTTCTTTCTTAAGTGATGCCGTTTGTTATAATGCCTGTAAGATCGCAAAAGATGTAGATGCCAATGCATTGTTGGGTATGACACAAAGTGGTTACACTGCATTTACTTTGAGCAGTTACCGACCAAAATCTCCTTTATTCATCTTTACCAAAGAAAAGTTTTTGGTTAATCAATTGTGTTTAAGCTGGGGGGTTCGTGCCATATATTATGAAGAAGAAAACAGTCTTGATGATATCATATTTGATCAGATCAAAATTTTAAAGGAAAGAGGGTATTTAAATGAGGGCGATGTTGTAGTTAGTACCGGCAGTACGCCTGTTCATTTACATCTACCTACCAATATGCTCAAGATCACTAAAGTGGAGTAAGTATTTCCGTATGAATATGTTCAAAAAAGATTCTTCAACACTGGAGAATCTTTTTTATTTTCAACCTATTATAAATTTTAGTTTTTGAATTGCTTAGAATCTCTTTTCAATTCAATTTTCAGTAGTGCCTGCAGCTTCAATATTAATTTTTAGTGTTAATTGATTATTTTAACGCAGAATGCTGCAATAATTTTATCTTTATGCCGCAAAAAAACGCAAATATGTCTCATCAAAGATTCAACATTGACCTGATTGACAGTTTTGAAAAAATACCTGTTAAGATATTTCCTGATACAAAAAACGGTTCTGCCTTTGTTGCCGGAGAGATTGCCAACCTGATCAAAGAAAAGTACAAGAAGGGGGAAGATTGTGTTTTGGGATTAGCGACCGGATCAACTCCGATCAGTTTATACGCTGAATTGGTTCGATTACACAAAGAAGAAGGCTTGAGTTTTAAAAATGTGATCACTTTTAATTTGGATGAATACTATCCGTTAGAACGTGAAGCATTACAGAGTTACTGGAGTTTTATGCATCGTCACTTGTTCAACCATATTGATATCGACCCCGCAAACATTCACATGCCCAATGGTGCATTACCTAAAGAAGAAATAAAAAAACATTGCGTAAAATATGAACAAATGATCGATGCTGTCGGTGGCATTGATCTGCAAATTCTGGGTATTGGTAACAATGGTCATATCGGTTTTAATGAACCCGGTTCCAGTATCTTCTCCAAAACACGTTTGGTATCATTAGATAATATAACCCGTATCGCCAATGCATACGAATTTCAAAATATCTCACAAGTTCCAAGAATGGCTGTAACAATGGGTATCAGCACTATTTTGAAAGCAAAGAAAATATTATTGATGGCATGGGGCATGAAAGCTCCCATTGTTGCAAGAAGTGTTGAAGGCCATTTGACTGAACATATTCCGGCAAGTATTTTGCAACAGCATAATGACTGCACTTTTGTGATCGATGAAAATGCTGCATCAGAATTAACACGTATCAAATCACCATGGCTGACTGGTGAATGTGAATGGACCCCTGCTATGATCAAACGGGCAGTCGTTCACATGGCTTTAAAAACCAACAAACCAATTCTCAGCCTAACTGCACATGATTATAATGAAAACGGATTGGGTGATCTTTTAGTAGAGAAAGGTGAAGCGTATGAAATAAATCTTCAGGTATTTTATTTAGTAAGAGACAGTATTACAGGATGGCCCGGCGGTAAATCAAAAGCTTTTATTCCTGCGCATCCTGAAAGAAGTGAACCGCATCCAAAACGTTGCCTGATCTTCTCTCCGCACCCGGATGATGATATTATCAGCATGGGCGGAACATTTATGCGATTACATGATCAGGGACATGACGTGCATGTAGCGTATCAGACAAGCGGTAATATTGCTGTTACGGATGAGTTTGTTACACGATTCTTAGACTTTGCTGTTGGATTTGAAGAACAATTCGGAATTGATAATCATAAAAGCAAACAGATATTGACTGATGCTGCTGATTTCATCCATTCAAAGAAGAAAAATCAGATGGATACAAAAGATATCCGTTCTATCAAAGGATTGATCAGAAGATGTGAAGCAAAAGCCACCTGCCGGTACGTTGGAATAGCGGATGAAAATATTCATTTCCTCAATCTTCCTTTCTATGAAACAGGTGAAGTAGAAAAAAATCCAATGAGTGAAGAAGATGTGTTATTGACAATTGCACTACTCGAAAAAATAAAACCGCACCAGATATTTTGTGCGGGTGATCTCGCCGATCCGCATGGTACACATAAAGTTTGTCTGGATGTTATTTTTGAAAGTATGCGCCGCTTGAAAGAAAGAGGCGATGCCTGGATAAAAGATTGTTGGGTTTGGTTATATAAGGGTGCATGGCAGGAATGGGATATTGCTGAAATTGAAATGGCAATACCTATGAGTCCTGATCAGGTTATGAAAAAAAGGTTCGGCATCTTTATTCATCAATCACAAAAAGATATGGTTCCTTTTCAGGGAAGCGACAGTCGCGAATTCTGGCAAAGAGCAGAAGACAGAAATGCAAACACTGCTAAATTGTATGCAGAATTAGGATTAACAAAATATGCAGCCATGGAAGCCTTTGTACGTTGGCACTATTGACGTATATTTACAACTTACACTTTCTGACAAAACTGCATGGATAAGAAGACTTCTGCTGAGAACAACGATAAATACATGGTTACGTGGAAAGATGCCTGGGTGTATCGTTCTTTCAGGTCAAGAACCATCGCCGGTTTGATTAGTTTATCTGCACTTTTACTATTTTTTCCTTTTTTTTTCAGTTTGATCGAAGCAAGAAAAGGAGGATTCGAATTAACTGATCCTGTATTATATTCCCTTCCAGCAATAGATCTATCTATCCCGATATTTATCATCATCTATTCGACAACTATTTTTACATTGTATAAATGTTGGAAAGACCCTTCAGTTTTTATTATTTTTTTATGGAGCTTTATTATTATGAGTTTGCTGAGAATAATATCCATCAGTATGTTGTCTCTAGAACCGCCAAGTGATCTGATCCCCATCAAAGACCCGATCACTTATCTATTTTACGGGAAAGCAGATGTAACAAGGGATCTATTCTTTTCAGGACATACCGCCACTCAGTTTTTAATGTTCCTTTGTTTAAAAAGGAAAACTGATAAAACAATTGCATTGATATCTACAGTCCTTATCGCAATTATGGTGTTATTCCAACACGTTCATTATACAGTTGATGTAATAGCAGCACCATTCATAACATATCTTGCCTACTGGTTAACCAAATCTTTTTTGGTACACACTTAAAACGCCTCTCCTAGTTGCAAATAAAATCCGCTGTTATTTTTTCCCTGGCCAATCCCATAATCCAAACGCAAATTCAATCTTTCGCTTTTACTCAGTTTTATTCTTACTCCTGCACCATACGAATATTTAAAATCGTTTAGAGAAAAGTCGCTCAATGTTTTTCCTACATTTCCTAAACTGTAAAAAACAACAGCACCTATCCTTTTGTAAACGGGCATTCTGTATTCTGTTTGCAAAACCAATTGCTGCTCATCTTTGTAACGACCTGCATAATATCCCCTCATCATATTCGATCCACCAAAAGATGCCAAGCTTCGCAGCGGCACATCATTGCCGATATTGCTAAATCCATAAGCCTGTACTGCTAATACCTGCTGCTTATAAAAACGAAAATATTTTCTTAAATCAACTACCACATTGGTATAATTATACGTGGATCCGAAAACATGATCGAAATGATTAAAATAGGTTTGTGCAAAATATCCTTTGTCGGGTGCGAATGCATCATTACGGGTATCATACGTAAAACTCAAGCCCAATCCTGAAACTTTATACGGATTTCGCCCCACAATATTTTGCTGATCAAAAATCCCTCCCTGCAAATAATTGACCTGCATCAAATCCTGGAATTCAAATAATAATCCTGCAAAAAGGTTATTACCAAGATTGCGCATGAGATGCAGATAAATATAATATTGCTTAAAGGAATAATCTTCTACTGCACTGTCAGGTGAACGATTTCCCAAGCCCCAAAATTTATCCGGATAAGAGCTGTATGATAATTGTTCCTGCAGTATGTATTCTTCATTATGAAAATAAACGGTACCGTTTACTGCTGCGATCAATTGCTTTTTGAGTGAATACAATAATACTGATTGAATATTGGAAGTTCTCGTCAGGGTATCTGATTTTGAAATATGAAATGTGGTTGCACCTGCCAGACCGAAAGACCAACTCGTTTCAATGGATTTTGCAACTACCGGGAAAACTAAAATATGATGCGATCTTGCGGAATCTTTTTGCG
>CAIVCF010000193.1 GCA_903904335.1 uncultured Chitinophagaceae bacterium
AATTCTGGAATAACCAACTAAAAGTGCATATAAAAAACCAACAGGTAGTATCCATTTTTTTTTGATCATCAAACAGCCTAATAAAAAAAAGATAAAAGCCTGAGTAGTATGCCCGGAAGGAAAACTTCCTATCGTGTGCAATTCTACTCCGGCAACAGTATGGATCAGTTTTGTATCGGCAATAGCAGTAATAGGCCTTAGTTCATTAGGAATAATAAAATTCTTGAATGATTCGATGAATATTTCGGAGAATGCGAATGAAAATAATAAAAGCGGTAAAAAATTTCTTCTGAAAAGAATGAACAAAATAAGAATCAGGATCCACCAGATACCATCACCCAAAAATGTGAAGAAAATGAAAAGATAATCAGCGCCTTTACCTAGATCCTCATTCAGTAATAAAAACAATTCATTCTTTCCGATAAGCCAATTAAACAGAAACAACAACAAAGCTCCTGCTATTGTCATGATCAAGCCCACTTTAAACTGATCAAGTGAAAGTTTCTCCATAAATTATTTTCTTACATCAAATGTAATTGATTGCATTGCTTTTTGATGAGTGAACAGCATGTTTCTCTATTATTTCCTATCTTGTTTACAAAATTAACCGTATGAGAAAATTGTTTTTTTATTTTTTGGCTGCGATCATAACGATGAGTTATACAGCTTGTAAGCAAGGTAGTTCTTCATCAGAGCAAGATTCGGCAGTGTTCAATAAAGATAGTCTTACACAACATATAAAGATTCTCGCATCCGATTCTTTTGAAGGAAGGAAGCCTTTTTCTGCCGGTGAAGTAAAAGCAGTTGATTATATAGAGACGACATTTAAAAGATTAGGATTAGAGCCGGGCAATGGCAACAGTTATATTCAGGATGTGCCGATGGTGGAGATCACTCCAACATCAGATCCTGTGATGAAGGTGCAATCAGCAAAAGGAAATTTTGATCTGCAAAGAACAACTGATTTTGTTGTATCAACAGAAAATACTGATTCGGTCATTTCTTTAAAGAATGATGAATTGATCTTTGCAGGATATGGAGTTGTAGCACCCGAATATAAATGGAATGATTATGCCGGTATTGATGTAAAAGGGAAAGTGGTTTTGGTGTTGGTGAATGATCCCGGTTTTGGCACAGATGATTCAACAATTTTCAAGGGTAATACCATGACTTATTATGGAAGATGGACCTACAAGTATGAAGAAGCTGCAAGACAGGGAGCGAAAGCCTGTTTCATCATTCATAACATCAAAGCGGCATCTTATCCATTTAGCGTAGTACAGAATTCATGGGGAAGTTCTAACTTATATCTTGACAAAAAAGATAATAAAGAACCGCATTTAGCCTTACAAGGCTGGGTTTCAGCCGATGCAGCTAAAAAATTATTTGCCGCTGCAGGTAAAGACACATCATTAATTGTAAGTGCGAATAAAAATAATTTTAAAGCAGTTTCATTCAATGAAAAATTGTCTTTGAATGTGAAAGTGAAAGCAAAATATAATTTATCGCATAATGTGATCGCTAAAATCACCGGATCAAAAAGGCCGGATGAATATGTCTTGTACACAGCGCATTGGGATCATTTGGGAATCGGAAAGCCTGATGAAAAAGGTGATTCCATTTATAACGGTGCGATCGATAATGCAAGCGGTTCAGCAGCATTGCTTGAAATTGCAAGAGCATTCAAAAACTTAAAAGAAAAACCTGAACGTACTGTTCTCTTTTTATCTGTAACAGCAGAAGAACAGGGTTTGTTGGGCTCTGCTTATTATGCAACGCATCCCATCTATCTTTTAAATAAAACGGTTGCCAATATTAATATGGATGGCATTAATCCCATGGAAAAAACGAATGATGTTATAATCACAGGATCCGGACAAAATGATCTGGAAGATTATGTGGCTGATGTGGCAAAAACACAGGGAAGATATTTAGCACCCGAAGCACATCCTGAAGCAGGACATTATTATCGTTCCGATCATTTTAGTTTAGCAAAAGTTGGAGTGCCTGCTTTGGATTGTTCCGGCGGAATTGATGTTGTTGGAAAAGGGAAAGAATATGGTAAGAAACAGGAAGATGATTATACTGCCAATCGTTACCATCGCCCTGCCGATCAGTTTGACGGAAAGTGGACTTTTGAAGGCGGTATGCAGGATATGCAAATATTATTTTCAGTAGGAAAGAAATTAGCCAATGAGACCAAATGGCCGCAATGGAAGGCTGGTTCTGAGTTTAAAGCAATTCGTGATAAGAATAAGCCTTTGGCAGATTAAGATGTTTTAATAAAAAAGTCCCGCAATATTGCGGGACTTTTTTATTAAAACATCTTAATCTGCCAAAGGCTTATTCT
>CAIVCF010000194.1 GCA_903904335.1 uncultured Chitinophagaceae bacterium
ATCGGCCTGTTTGGTGTAACATTATCAAAACCGGCTTCCAGTAAAATCCCCTCTTTGATACCATCTACTTTTTCAGTTTTACTTTCATAATGTAATCTAATACCGCCGCTACGATAGTAATCAGTTTCGTCAAATAAATGATCTCGTTCAACAGAAATAATGCCATCCATTTTGATAGTCTCTGCTAACCAATCATAAAAGTTCCTTCTTGCCTCAACATTTTTCGGATTGGTGTTCTTTGGATTTTCATTGATGCCAAATTTAGCAGGAGGTTTGATGTGAATATCAATATCTTCAGAGAACCTATCAATGATTTGGAATCCTTTAGATAAAGAAGTTCCACCTTTTAATTCATAATCTAAACCCAATGTTTTCAAGCCATACAGGACATGCATGATCCAATAATCTTTTTCAATTAAGGCAGCCTGTATTCCCATCTCATCTGCCAGTATTTGTAACAGGGCTGAGAAATCTTTATGCTTGTGTAGGTAGTCCGCCATAGAGGCAAGATTTGATTTAATGGATTAATGGGGCAAACAATCTTTTAGCTTTAGCATTACCATAGACGGAAACAGATTGTTTAAGTTTCTTCTCGTCCATGGCATTTGCTTTGGCTAATACATTCTTCATTACCTCTCCTTGATCCTCTGCTAATTTTTCAAGATTGTTTACAAGATCAACCAATAAAAATTCCTGAGTTAGTTTAGTAGGAAAGTGATGCTTTATTTGAAACTCAAACTTCTTATTTCCTAGTTTAAATTCACCATGACGTTTGTGATTATAAACAACTCTTTTATTGTATAGCTGAGTGGTACCCACCCCCAAACTATTATAAGCATTTGGCGAGGTAAGGAGAAAACGATCATCTTTAAGAAAACTCTTAACAAGCACTTCCTCATCTGGTGGCGTCTGTCCAAATGTTGTTTCTTTTGGAAAATAATAAACCCCTTGTGACAGCTTCTTTAGTGTGCCATCTTGCAAAAGCAAATGAATATGCCTGTCAACCGACTTAGACCATTTAGCTAAATCGGTTCGGCGATATACATTGCCTCTTTTTAGGTGTTTCTTTAATTCCTCTAGCTTATTCATTTTACAAATGCCTATTTGCAAAGGTAGGATTAATAATCTTAACGTAAGTTTCTTCATTTAAAATTCATGCAAATTGGCTATTGTTTAAGGTAATTCACCGATACTTCTTATTTTAACTTTTACGTGAAAAACATTTAAAAGACGTGAAAAACACTTAAAAATGATACACTTTTGTGAAAAATGCTTATTTAATATCGCGAATAAGGCGATTTTTTGTGGTTATTTAAGTGTTGAAATTTATTGAGGCCGCATCCGCTGAAAATGGCCACCATAGCCATTTTCAATGTTTTGATATTTTTTCAAAAAATATTTTCATGGTGAAAAATGATGCAAATTTTTGGCGATAAATGAGAAAGCGATCCCATGCTTTTTTAAAAAATCAGATCGCCAATTTTTGTGGTTATTTAACTGTTGAAATAAGTTGAGGCAATGCATAAAAAAGAAAGCCCAGTTTTACACCGGGCTTTTACTTATTCGTTTAAGATTTCATTAATTTTATCTTCTCTCCTTATTGCTTTACGCCTATTATATTCAACCTCAACTATTTCTATTAGTTCTTTGTCAAAACTTGTAATTTGTTTGCAAGTAAAACAATGAAGATATTTTGTTCCTGCAGCTACTAATCCAACTCCATTAGATAATGCATCTATACCAATATCATCTACTTCACCACATTTAGGACATTCCGGTTTTAATTTCTTATTCATAATTTAATTTAATATTTCGTCAATTTGCTTATCTCTAATGTATGCTGTTCTACCTGCTACGAAGCAATCCTCTACAACCATTGTGCTTCTGTAATCCATGGTATCATTAACTATACCTATCATTTCGTCAAAATCCTCATCATAATCTAGTTCTGCAATTAAATCACAATCGAAATCCCATATACAAGTAAGCATACTACCACATTCCGAACAGCTATAATCTTCTTCTTTGGTGGCATCATCGATTCTTAAATCATAATCTAAGTATTCTAACTCGGTGCTACCACAACAGGGGCATGTGTTGCCCAATTCAAAATATAATCCTGTCCTGTCAACCGTGACTTCTCTACCAAAGGAATCCTGTCCGTCTATAATAAATTCTATATTCATTTTTTCTATTTTAATATTTCATCAATTTGTTTATCCCTGTAAATTGCTATTTTTAATGCCTTCAATCTTGGTATATGATTATCATTTATCCAATTGACGTACTCTCCTGTTACATCGGTTATTTTATCGGCGAGACTATAACCGCCATCCTCCGAATCTTCGATAAGCATATCTATATCCTCTTCGCTTAAATCTATTTCGACACCTTCTTCTTCTAAAATCCGCAATTGTGACACCCAACCAGCTATTTCATCTTCTGTCTGTTCGTTACAACCCGCCAGAAAAAAAGCAACGCATTATAATAACAAGCTTCTTTCGACAATTTATTGATGATACCAAAGCGGGCAAAAGAAAATCAAACAACAAACTAAGGATAAAAGCGGATAGCAT
>CAIVCF010000195.1 GCA_903904335.1 uncultured Chitinophagaceae bacterium
AAATCACGTGCTTGTTTGGCTATTTCCACAGATCTATTTAACGAGGTACTGTAATTGCATTGTATCCTCAACCAGATACTACCTTCATTTAATTGAGGCAAAAATTCAGAGCCTAAATATTTAAAAGAAAATATACCTGTTAACATGATTGCAATGGCGATCGGAATGACAACTTTTTTTCTTTTATAAGCATTTACAAAACCGCCTAAAAAAAATTGTGTAAGAAAATGTACCAATGGATTATGTTTTTCTCTTACATTTTTATTTAATAAGATACTGATCAAGACAGGAACTAATGTCAGTGTTGTGATCAATGAGCCCAACAGTGCAAAACTTAACGTATAAGCCAACGGAGAAAACATTTTCCCTTCCACTTTTTGAAAAGCAAAAATGGGAAGCAGCGCAGTTATGATAATAATATTTAAATAGAATGGACGTTTGCCAATTTGTGCTGCACTCTTTTTTAGAAGTCCAAGTTTGCTTAGTTTATTAAACTTTTCCATCCCCACTTCTTTTGCTTTGTGATCGAGTATTACAAAAATGCCTTCCACCATCACGATTGTTCCGTCGAGTATTATTCCAAAATCAACTGCACCTAATGAAAGCAAGTTGGCACTCATTCCCATTAAATGCAAACAGATGAATGCGAATAATAAAGAGATAGGAATGATGACTGCAACAACTGCTGTAGCTCGCCAATCGAAAAGGAAAAGTGATATTAAAACTATCACCAATAAAATTCCTTCAATTAAATTGTGCAATACTGTGTGAGTTGCATATTCTATGAGATCTGAACGATCATAATAAGGAATGATTTTAGTATCGGAAGGCAATAAAGTTATAAAACTATATGCAACGAAATCGGTAATGCATATTCTTTTGAAAAATTTTCTGCTGCTTTGGGAAGTATAAATTATCGTTATAAAGAAGCAATACGATTGTATAGGACATAATAAGATTAAGGAGTAGGCTTATTCTCATTTTGCGAAAAAATTCTCATTTTGATCAAAAATAAAATGCTTCAAAAAAGAGAGTCATAATGTTGAAAATGCCCTGAAATCCTTTCCCTGTTTTTATATTAGTATTATCTGAATGTGTTTTTTAGTAAACGGTATATAATTTGATACTAATCGTATGTATTAAGAATGTATACATTCTTAATACAGTAAATCTTAAGTTTTATAAAATTCAGATGAATCTTGTTAAAATAGAAAATCATGAATCAAGCAGCTGCATTATCTACTAATGAAAATTTATACATTGAAAAGACCCTTGTTATAAATCCTGACATTGATATAAGAATCATTGAAATTATCAGTAATAAATTTGCAATAGAATATGATAAGATCTATTATGAGGCGTCTTTCTCGAACGATCTGGCAGTAGACTCATTAGATATCTACGAAATGATCATGGCTGTAGAAAAGGAGTTCAGTATCAATATCCCTGATGAAGATGCAGAGAAGTTATATACGGTGGGTTCATTAATAAAATATGTAGAGAAAAGATTGAATTAGTTGTATTCATCAATCCCTCTTTTAAAATAAAAAAGCTCCGATTCTACCGGAGCTCTTTCATTTGATATATTGAATGACTTAGACTTTATTTTTTCTTTTCCTGATTATTGCTTCCCAATGGTCTGTTTCTGCCAAAATCAACCAAGATAGGTGCCGCCACAAAAATAGAAGAGTAAGTACCTGTGATCACACCGATCAGCATGGCAAAAGCAAATCCTCTCGTTACTTCACCACCAAAGATGAAGAGGATCAATAAAGTTAAGAACACGGTTAAAGACGTCATGATCGTGCGGCTTAATGTATCATTTACTGCTTTATTGATAATGGTACCTTTTTCAGATCCTTTCATAGTGCCGCTGTATTCACGGATCCTGTCGAACACAATTACAGTATCATTCATCGAGAAACCGATAACGGTTAATATCGCGGCAATAAAATGCTGACCGATCTCTAATGGGAATGGTACAAATGATTTTAAGAAAGAGAATACTGCTAATGTAACAAACACGTCGTGCAATAATGAAACGATGGTTCCTACAGAATATCTCCAGTCACGGAAACGGATAAAGATGTACAAACAAATCGCTATCAGTGCAAATACAGTC
>CAIVCF010000196.1 GCA_903904335.1 uncultured Chitinophagaceae bacterium
AGTTTATTTGCGGGTGATCTGTTGGGAATGTATCTGCGTTACTGCAATAAAAAAGGTTGGAAGACTTCTATCGTGAGTGAAAGTGAAGGAACCGTTGGCGGTTACAAAGAAGTGATCATTGAAGTAACGGGTGAAGATGTGTACGGCACTTTAAAATTTGAAAGCGGTGTGCATCGGGTACAACGTGTTCCGAATACAGAAACACAGGGGCGTGTGCATACATCAGCAGCAACAGTTGCGGTAATGCCCGAAGCAGAAGAAGTGGATTTTGAATTGAAAGAAAGTGATGTGAAAATGGAAACAGCGAGAAGCGGTGGTGCAGGCGGACAAAATGTAAATAAAGTTGAAACAAAAGTTTTTTTAACGCATGTGCCGACCGGTGTTGTGGTGATGTGCCAAACAGAACGTTCGCAATTAGGTAACCGTGAAAAAGCGATGCAGATGTTGCGTACCAAATTGTATGAAGAACAGGTGCGCAAACAGGAAGATGAGATTTCACGTCAAAGAAAAACATTGGTAAGCACGGGCGACAGAAGCGCCAAGATAAGAACCTACAACTGGCCACAGGGAAGGGTTACAGACCATCGCATCGGATTAACTTCTTATAATTTAGATGCAGTGATCAACGGCGAGATAGAAGAATTTATTGAAGCATTACAGATGGCTGAGAACAGTGAGAAGATGGCGAACCAGCAATAAAGAGTTAAACACATAGGAACATAGCAAAAAAGAAGGGCACATAGATTTTACTATGTGCCCTTTTCTTACACTATGTTCCTATGTGTTAAATATCTTAATTCAGTTCCGCTTTTTGCGTCATCAATGCTTCTTCCTGTTTAATGCGGAGCTCCCATTTCCAGGCAGTGTCCATCATTTCTTTTAATCCGTATTTTATTTTCCAACCCAGTTCGGTTACTGCTAAATTGTTATTGGCATAAATAGCGATCACATCACCATCACGGCGCGGGCCTAATTCGTAATTTAATTTTACACCACTTACTTCTTCAAACATTTTAATGGCTTCGAGCACAGTAACGCCATCACCTGTTCCCAAATTAAACACATCGCACTTGCTTTTATTTTTTTGATTGATCAAATATTCTAAAGCCAATGTATGTGCATGAGCAATATCGCAAACATGAATATAATCGCGGATGCAACTGCCGTCGCGTGTTGGATAATCATGTCCCCAAACAAACATCTTAGGTAATTTACCGATAGCTGTTTGTGTAATAGCAGGAACCAAATTCATCGGTTTACCTAATGGTAATTCTCCGATCAATGAAGAGGGATGCGCACCCACCGGATTAAAATATCTTAATAAAATAGAAGAAACATTTTCAACTTTTGAAAAATTCTGCAGCATTACTTCACCCATCTGCTTTGTAGCGCCATAAGGGCTTTCTGCTTTTTTGATCGGCGATAATTCTGTTACGGGAATAGCATCGGGATTACCGTACACAGTACATGATGAAGAAAAAACAAAATGTTTGATGCTGAATTCAGTAACACATTTCAAGAGATTGATGAGCGAGAATAAATTATTTTCAAAATACATCAATGGAAACTGTACCGATTCACCAACGGCTTTGTAAGCTGCAAAATGAATCACTCCAACAATATCAGTATTCTCCTGAAACACGGCTCTTGTTTCATCAAAATTCTTGAGATCAACTTTATAATTTTTTATTTTTTTTCCGGTGATCTTTTCAACACCGTTTAATCCGTAAACTGTCGAACGTGAATTATCATCAACGGAAACAACATCAAAACCATTTTCGATCAGGTCAACAATGGTATGCGAACCGATGTACCCGCTGCCGCCTGTAACTAAAATCTTTTTCATAGAAATTAT
>CAIVCF010000197.1 GCA_903904335.1 uncultured Chitinophagaceae bacterium
CATCATCTTCATCAAAGCAGCTAAGATCCGTGGCGAGGCATTGGATCATATTTTATTTCATGGTCCTCCGGGTTTGGGGAAAACAACATTGAGTAGAATTGTTGCAAATGAACTCGGCGTAAACATTAAAGAAACTTCAGGACCGGTTATTGAAAAGCCTGGAGATTTGGCAGGCTTACTTACCAATTTAGAACCCAATGATGTTTTATTCATTGATGAGATACACCGGCTAAGTACAGTGGTGGAAGAATATTTGTATGCGGCAATGGAAGATTTCAGAATCGATATCATGATCGATACTGGCCCGAATGCAAGAAGTGTACAAATCAATTTAAATCCATTCACTTTGGTTGGTGCCACAACAAGAAGCGGATTATTAACAGCACCGTTGCTCTCACGTTTCGGTATCAAATCAAGATTGGAATATTATAATGCCGAAACGCTTAAAAAAATAATCGAAAGAAGTGCAGCCATTTTAAACACTTCTATTACAACGGAAGCAGCAGGAGAAATTTCCAGACGCAGTCGCGGCACACCACGTATAGCCAATAGTTTATTAAGAAGAGTAAGAGATTTTGCACAAGTATTGAATGATGGGGCAATCGATATCGGCATCACACAACATGCACTCAAAGCCTTGAATGTGGATGAACATGGTTTGGATGAAATGGATAATCGCATTCTCACTACCATCATTGAAAAATTCAAAGGTGGTCCTGTAGGCCTTACTACCATTGCAACAGCCGTTGGTGAAGAAGCAGGGACCATTGAAGAAGTGTATGAACCTTTTTTAATTCAAGAAGGTTTTATGCAACGGACACCGCGAGGCAGAGAAGTTACAGCGAAAGCATATAATCATTTGGGAAAGTCTGTACCCAAAGGCAACCAGCCAAATTTATTTAGTTAATAAAAAAGCCTCATGAATTTCATGAGGCTTTTTTATTTCTTTTGAAAATTATTTCTACTAAGGTGCAACTAATCTAAATCCGTTACCATGAATATTCACGATCTCAATATTCACATCATCTTTTAAATATTTGCGAAGCTTCGCAATATAAACATCCATGCTTCTTCCGTTGAAATAAGTATCACTGCCCCAGATTTTCTTCAATGCACGTTCTCTTGGTAACAGATCATTTTTATGTTCTGCCAACATTTTTAACAACTCATTTTCTTTGGGAGATAAAGTTTGTGTTTTTCCTTCGTGGATTAATTCACGCAATTTTGGATTGAAATGATAGAAGCCCAGATCAAATTCAATATTATCACTGATCCTGTTATCCTCTTCGTTGCGTTTTAAAATGGCTTTTATTTTCAGCAGCAACACTTCACTGTCAAAAGGTTTAGTGATATAATCATCCGCACCCAATTTATAACCCTGAATGATATCTTCTTTCATCGTTTTGGCACTCAAAAAGAATAAAGGCATATCAGGATCCACATCGCGTATTTCTTCAGCCAATGCAAAACCATCTACATTCGGCATCATCACATCCAATAAACAGATATCGAATTTTTCGCGTTGAAAAGCGGCCAAGCCCAATCTTCCGTCGCGTTCAAGAATAACATCGTATTCATTCAGCTCTAAATAATTTTTTAAAACCATACCAAGGTTGGTATCGTCTTCACAAAGCAATATTTTATATTTTTTTCCTTCCATGATTCTGTTTTTTTACGTGATATAAAGATAAAACTATGCCAAGTTACAGCCAATAGGCTGCAATCTTTTGTTAAAAAGGATGATTTGTATGGAGATAAGATGAATGAAACCGGCTGAAATGCAGGTGGCATCTGCTGTTGCCTTCGATTCATTCAGTGAATGAATCGCACTCTACATAGGCAGATCAATGTTCGACTTTTTTTATAAATCCTCTTTCATCTGCAAAAATTCGCTTTTCATCTTGCAACATTTGAAACACTTTCCAAAAATCTTCTTTTTTAATTTCATTTAATTCAATCAATAATTCTTTCACATTTATTCCCTGAGCAGGAATGGCTGTATAAATCAATTCTTCAATTGTTTTAAAATCATTTGTTGTAAGGGATAGTTTTTTTTGTTTCAAACAATTATCACAAATGCCGCAATTCTCATTTTTAATTTCAGTAAAATAATCGGCAATGAATTTACTGCGACAAGCAGTTTCCAATTTTAAGTAATCAAGTATTTTCTCAACACGATCGGCGTATTGTTTCTTGCGCTGCAAATAAGCATCCTGATTAATGTGTAATGTTTTTGCAGGAGCACGGTTAAAAATAAAATGAATTTGCGGTGTTTCTTTTTGCGGTAAATATTCTATAATGCCTGCTGCATGCAATTCCTGCAGATCAATGTAAATTTTTTCATAAGGCAGTTTACATAATTTGGCAATTTGTTTCTCATTAATGGAAACACGGTTATCATAAATGCCTTCATAAGTACGCAATAAACATTTCATCACATGGGCTGTTTGTGGAAACATTCTCTCAGCATCATTCAATATATTTTTATCTGCAGTAAATTGTACCTGCGATGGTAAAAAAATATTTTCTGAGAAAGTTAAATGTCCTTCCTGTTCCAATACTTTCAGCACATTCATCACCAAAAAGCCATCCAATTTAAAATTCTTACTGAACCCAGTCAGATTAAAATCATAATAATTTCCCTCACCCGAACCGACAGGAATTTGTAAATGATCTGCGATAGATTGGTATACATTTTTTATTTCTAATATTGACGGGAAACGTAAATCAGGTAAGCTTTTCAGGTCTTTAATATCTTCTGTTTGATATAATAAAACAGCATAAGCTTTCTTGCTGTCACGTCCTGCTCTTCCTGCTTCCTGATAATAATTTTCTAAGCAATCAGGTGTGTCATAATGGATCACGATTCTTACATCAGATTTATCAATGCCCATACCAAAAGCATTGGTGCAAACCATCACCCTTGTTTCATCATTGATCCATGCATTTTGTTTATTGCTTCTTTCGTCCTGTGCTAAACCTGCGTGATAAAAATCTGCGGAAATATTTTGCAGTTGTAACAGGTCGGCAACATTCTTTGTTTGCCTTCTGTTCCTGCAATAAATAATGCTGCTACCTTTTACATTGCCGAGTATCTCTGTTATTTTATTGATCTTACTGTCAACTGTAAAAACCGAATAAGAGAGATTATTTCTTTCCAATGATTCAATAAAAATATTAGGTTGTTTGAATTTTAATTTTTCAATAATATCTTTTTGAACGATAGGCGTTGCTGAAGCCGTTAATGCAATGATTGGAATTCTTGGTAATTCTTCCTTTAAGTTCACAATGCGCAAATAAGGAGGACGAAAATCATAGCCCCATTGCGAAACACAATGTGCTTCATCAACAGCAATTAAACTGATGTTTAAGGAATGCAAGAACTCTCTGAAAAGATTTGTTTCTAATCGTTCGGGAGATACGTATAAAAATTTATAATCACCATGAACTGCATTCTCCAAAACTTTTTTTACTTCATAATAAGTTAATCCGCTGTGCAGTGAAATGGCCTGTATTCCACGTTTTTGAAGATTTTCAACCTGATCTTTCATCAATGCGATCAATGGAGAGATCACCAAACACAACCCTTCTTTCATTAAAGCAGGAATCTGAAAACAAATAGATTTACCACCACCAGTTGGCAATAAAGCCAGAGTGTCTTTTCCTTCAAGAACAGATTCAATTATTTTTTCCTGTTCTCCGCGAAAAGAAGAATGGCCCCAATAGTTTTGAAGTGTTTGTTTTGCTGAGATCATTTTGTGAAATGAAGATACAACTCATCAAACCACTTTCTTAAAATTCAGCGAAAGAGAATTAATGGCAAGTACCACATCACTCAATCCCATAATTAACGC
>CAIVCF010000198.1 GCA_903904335.1 uncultured Chitinophagaceae bacterium
ATAATTTCATTAAATATAGTAACCTTCATAAATCCATAAATTGAATGTCAATAAAATAAATAACAGTTTAATAATTGAAAATCAATATTTTGGATGTATTAATTACTATTTAATGTTGTTTAAATATTCAAATATAAGAATCGAACAATATGAGAACTGGCAAAAAATGAGTTTTCGCAATCGTTGTGTGATTTTGGGAGCCAACGGGTTGATCAATTTGACTGTTCCTTTGGAAAATGGCCGCGATCAAAAATGCCTGATCAAAGAAGTGAGAATTAATAACAGGGATGCCTGGCAAAAACAACATTGGCGTTCCATTTTTTCCTGTTACGGAAAATCGCCATTTTTTGAATTTTACCGTGACTGGGTAGAATTATTTTATCAAAAAAAGCATACCTACCTTTTTGACATGAATCTGGAGGCCCTGTTTTTGCTCAGGGACAGGTTAAAAATTTCCGGAACTATTTCTTTCACCGGATCCTATTCAGAAAATTCTGGTCCGGATATAAACGACTGCAGGAATAAGTGGTTGCCTAAAAATTTTC
The DNA here is from genome assembly GCA_903904335.1 of uncultured Chitinophagaceae bacterium. GTDB lineage: Bacteria > Bacteroidota > Bacteroidia > Chitinophagales > Chitinophagaceae > CAIQDX01. Next base: position 546 of record CAIVCF010000198.1, read on the forward strand.
AGGAAGGAAAAGAATGGATTCGGTATAACCAGGTTTTTGAGCATAAATTCGATTTTCAGCCCAATTTATCCATTCTCGATTTTTTATTCAATTGCGGGCCGGATTTTAGATCTTATGCAAGCAACATTTATATGTAAAAAAGCATCTTCAAAGAATATTTATAACCCTGAGCGTATTGTTGTATAAATTGATTGGTTATATTGCAAAAGCAAAGAATACCCCCTTATAGATAATGCAAAAATTCTGCTTCTTTTTTGTAGCCTTATTTTTTACTACTCAGTCTTTGATAGCACAGAACTATTCGAATAAAGGAACTGATTTTTGGATTACTTATCCTGCACATATTGATGGACTGACTTCAGTAATGGGTATTTATATCACTTCTGATAAAAATGCGACCGGAACAATAACGGTAAATGGAGTGGCAGTTCCTTTTACTGTAACTGCCAATACCGTAACAGAAAAATTTATCGGGTCTACTGCAGCAGCAGATGCATCAAACAGTTATGTTTATTTATCAGCAAATGGGATTAAAACAAATGCAGCAATTCATGTGGTCTCAAATGACAATCCGGTAGTAGTATATGCTCATATCATTCATAGTGCCAGATCGGGAGCAACCTTAGTCTTGCCTTCCAATGTTTGGGGTCAGCAATATGTAGTCCCGAGTTATAGCAGTATTGGTAAAAGTTCGGGTAGTGGTTATGGAACTATTTCTGTTGTTGCCGCTAATGCAAACACAAATGTGCAAATTACTCCAACTGTATCTACTTTAGATGGACATGCTGCAGGTACTCCTTATACTATTACATTAGCAAATCCGGGTGACGTATATCAGATGGAATTTACACAAACTGCTGATATATCCGGAACAATAGTAAAATCAGTATCAAATGGAGGAACCTGCCAAAAGATTGCTGTATTTTCAAGTACAACCTGGAGTGCTTTTGGTTGCAATAGTGCATCGAGCGGAGATAATCTGTTTCAACAACTATTTCCCACATCAGCTTGGGGTAAAAACTTTGTAACCGTACCTGCAAAAACCAGAGCATCCGATATCATACGCGTTTATGTTACTGATCCAACAACTGTTATAACAAAAACAGAACTGGGAGCTACCACTCCTTTATCTAATCTTCAAAATAATTCATATTATGAATATACTACCGGTAATGCTACATATCTACAAGCAAATAATCCCATATCCGTTGTTCAATATTTTACAACAATGGCCTGCCAGAATGGAGCAACGATTGGAGACCCTGAAATGATAGTTTTGAATCCAATTGAACAAACCATCAATAATATAACCGTGTTTTCCGCACATCAAAATTGGATTAATTCAAGATTCCCTGGTCAAAGCAATATTACCAATTGTTATCTAAACATAGTTATCAGAAGCAATTCAACATCGAGTTTTAAGATCAATGGAGTGACACAGTCAGGATTTACCGGAATTCCCGGAACTACATATTCTTATTTACAGGCAGATGTAACCAGCATCACTTTAAGCAATCCTGTTCAAAACTTGACTGCAGATTCCAGTTTTATCGCCATAGCTTATGGCTTCGGCAATGTGGAATCTTATGGCTATAATGCCGGGACTAATGTGAAAGACTTTACTCAAATAGCCACTTTTAAAAACCAATATGCGGTGATTGACTCGCCTATTGCCTGTATCAATACACCATTTAATTTTTCGGTTCCGCTAAGTTTTCAGCCCACATCTCTTTCTTGGGATTTTTCAAAAGCGCCAAATATAAGTCCGAATGCAGCCGTTACACCGGCTTCACCATCACTGAATTTTGACAGTACTTCTGCGACTACAGGACTAAATTATTATAGCACAAAGACCTCTTATTCTTTTATTGCGGCTAATTCCGCTTCTTTTAGAGACACGATCAAGTTATATACAACTTCTGCTACACCTGATGGATGTGGCAGCAGTTCACAAACATTCTCCATACCTGTATCTGTTTATCCGAAGCCTTCTGCCAATTTTACCATTAATTTCAAAGGGTGTATTTCAGATTCTGTTCATTTTATTGATGCAAGTAATACATATGGGAGCAGTCAGGTTGTTACCGGATTATGGAATTATGGTGATGGTACGAAAGATAGTGTATATAATCCTGCTAAATTATATGCATCAGTTGGTATTGACAGTGTGCGCTATCGGCCCATTTCCAGTTATGGATGCATGGGTGATACCACAATTGCTTTATTTATTTCATCACCGCCTATTGCTAAATTTGGAATTAGTGATACAACTTGTTTAAATAAGTCTATCACTCTTACAGATTCATCCTCTATTGTAACAGGTACTATCGCCAAATGGTATTGGAATTATGGCAATGGAGTAAAAGATACTTTAGCTTCTAATGTCAATCGATCGATTACCTATACAACAGCAGGGATATATAATGACACACTGATGGTACAAAGTAATTCAGGTTGTATGAGTACTATTGTTTTTAAACCTGTTAATGTGCATGTACTGCCTGTTCCTAATTTTAATCTGCCTATTGTTTGTATGCCTATTGGAGCTGCGCAGTTTTATGATTCGAGCACCATTTCTGACGGAACACAAAATAGCTTTAAATATAAATGGAGCTTTGGTGATGGTGGCATTGACAGTGTAAAAAATCCTTTGCATAACTATTCGGGGATCACTCCTGAAACAGTTAAATTGACAGTTGCATCTTTGTATGGTTGTGTAAAAGATTCCAGTAAAGTGTTATCTACTTTATATCAGCAACCCAAAGCAGGTTTTACAGTAAGCAATGAAGTTTGTTTAAGGGATACCACCATATTTACGGATACCAGTAATGGTAAAGGCAGCAGTATCGTAAAATGGAAATGGAATTTCGGGGATGGCAGTTCAGATACTTTGCAAAATACCAAACATCGTTATGCTGCTGCTGCAACAGACACCGTTCGATTATTTGTTTATACAGACAAAGGATGTATGAGTGATACTTCTGTTCAAACAACGGTCATTGATACATTACCGGTCGCGAAATTTATCTTTAATGCAGCGCATTATTGTGAAACAAGACCTGTAACATTTACAGATCAATCCATTCCTTATAATGCCGGTACTATTACATCCTGGTATTGGAATATGGGTAATGGCGATCTGAAGAATGTAACGAACAATACAGCATTTACCGAAACTTATGCAACCTATGGAAAAGATACTGTTCAATTAGCGGTGCAAAGCAGTAAAGGTTGTAAGAGTGATACGGTGAAGCAGGTAGTAATACTGAATCCTTTGCCTCATGTAGGCTTTACATTACCGCAGGTTTGTTTAAACGATGCACTGGCAAATTTCTCTGATACAAGCAGTATTGCAGATGGTACTGCTTCAGCTTTTACATATTTGTGGAACTTTAATGCAGGTAACCCCGCTACTTCTCCCGGTCCAAATACGATAAGCAGCACCACAAAAAATACTTCAACACATTATAATATCTATGGACATTATATAGTCTCTTTAAAAGTCACTTCCAATAACGGATGTGACTCTACATTACCAAAAGCATTTACGGTAAACGGATCAACGCCTAAGGCCAATTTTGTGATAGCAGATTCTTCTTCACTTTGCAGTAACAGGGCAGTAGCATTAAGAGATCTCTCAACAGTTGATTTTGGTACGGTCAGTTATGAAGATATTTATTGGAAACCATCAGTGGATAGCGTTGATAAAAATCCCGATAGCTCACATCAAAAGATAAATGCTTTTTCTTATCCCAATTTTCAGTCTCCCGCTTCTCAAAAGTATTTCATCAAGTTAATAGCCCATTCGGGATTGTCTTCTGTATGTGCAGATAGCGCCACACAAACAATCACACTTCATCAAAGTCCCAAAGTCCAGTTTCTCACTTTACCCGGAATTTGTAATGATACAACAGCAAGACGAATTACACAAGCTTCAGAAACAGGAAATGTTCCCGGAACATTTGCTTATTATGGAACGGGTGTCAGCAATTCAGGGTTGTATACGCCGGGCTCTGTTGCTGCAGGAACATATCCTGTTAAATATGTGTATACCACTGCATTTACCTGTGCAGATTCTGCCACAAAAAATATGACCGTTTGGCCTTCACCGCAAGCCAAATGGGGAGTGAGTACTGCCATCTTGTGTGAGAAAAAAAGCATTCAGTTCTATGATTCTTCCGTGGCCAATTATAGCAATATTGTACAACGTTTATGGGATTTTAATGATGGAACAGATACTGTTTATACCAATACTCTTTCATTCAAAAAAACCTATGAAGCCGGTAATGTATATGCGGTAAGTTTAAGAGTCGTAACAGACAGCGGTTGCCGCAGTGCTTATAATATTCAAAATGTAAAAGTAAATTATTTACCCATAGTCGATTTTCAATTGCCAAGTATTTGCCTGCCCGACGGTAAAGGGACTTTTATAAGTACTTCCACTATCAAAGATGGCAGTGATGCTTTATTTTCATATCTCTGGAATTTTGGTGACCCCAATGATGCAACATCATCCACATTAAAAACAGCCACGCATAAATACACGGCATTAGGTCCGGTAAATGTGCAATTGAAAGTCACCAGTAAAGATGCCTGTATCGATTCACTCACAAAACAGTTGAGTGCAATTTATCCGCAACCTAAAGCAGCATTTCAGGCATCACCGCAGCAAATTTGTATCAATGACAGTATTCATTTTTATGATCAAAGCAATGGTGTCACCAGTGCGGCTGAACTGTGGAAATGGTATTTGGCGAATGGAGATTCTTCTTTCACAACTAATCCTGTTAAACAATTCAGGGATTCGGGCACTTTCAGTATTACATTATTCATATTTAATCATCAAGGTTGTGTGAGTGATACAGCGATGCAGCAAATTGTGGTGCATCCTTATCCTAAATTAAATATGGGCCCTGATCTGGTTGTGTTGCAGGGAGGTGTGATCACCATAAAACCAATATTTGTTTATGGGGATAGTTTGCAGTTTAAATGGACACCTTCCAGTTATTTAAGCAGTGATACATCTTCACATCCCAATGCATCCCCACCGGATGATATACGATACTATTTGCAATTGACCGCCTTGGGTAATTGTTCGGTGAATGACAGTATCTTCATTACTGTTTTAAAATCACCGATCATTCCAAACACATTTTCACCAAATGGGGATGGTATCAATGATACATGGAAGATAAAATATTTGGACAGTTATCCCGGTGCAACGGTAGATGTATACAACAGGTACGGCCAGCCTGTATTTCATTCCAACGGGTACAGCAAAGAATGGGATGGGACTACAAACGGAAAAGCATTGCCTATCGGTACTTATTATTATGTGATCAATCCTAAAAACGGTAAACCGATCTTCAGCGGCTCTATCACGATCATACGATGAGTTAATCCTTATTGACCTCTATTATTATTTTGATCGGTTCTTTATTCTGATCGGGAGAAAAAATGATCTCGATACTTTTATTGGTTGAATGTGCTGAATGTTTGATAACAGAAATATTTTTAGCAGTTGCTGTGTTTAAGGTAACACTTTGTTTTGCATCATCACTGTTTTGAAAAAAAGAAGGAGTTGCTTCACTTTCGATCATATCATCATCCGGAAACCTTGCTTGCGGTGCATGAAATTTTATTCTGCTTGATTTTAATGAATCTGCTTTCTGCATCAATTGGCTTAATTCTTTTTTGAATCTCGGCTCGAATGATTTTGCAATAAAGGGAATTTTTAAATGTTGTAACTCAGCAAATGCTTTATTCCATTCTTCTTGCTGTTTTTTATCTTCTGCAGCATAGGTACTGTTCTGGGTCATCATTTTTTCATACTCTCGTTTTGCATGTCGAATCTGACTGTTCGCATTTCCAAAAGAGAATGATAATCCTTTATTAAAAACAGTTTCCAAACTTTTTTTAATGGCAATTGTGTCAATTTTTATTTTAGGCAGATGAAACTCTTTTACTTCATCTAGCGTATTCAAACTGTTGGCAATATCTTTTTCGGTTTCTTCTATGTTGAGATTCTCTGCTGCATGGATGGCTGCAGGTGCAACGGTAGCAAGCATTTCGTCAGATTGCTTTAAAGCCTTCTCAGAAATATCTAAACTTTTTACTGCAAGTTTCATACTTCTTTCCACTTCTTTCTGCAATGGCTTTTTCAAAAAGAAAACAGGATTGAACAAAGGGTTGTCGATCTTTGCAGTCAATGGTTCCACTACAACTGCTTCTGTTTTTTGAGTAACAGTTACGATCTGTTTTTTTGAATAAGCTGTAGGGTGCAACCATGCAACAGAACTTAAAATACAGGTGATCAATAAAAGTGATAATAATTGATGACGGTATTTGAAACGGTTATCATTCGAACCGATCATTCTTTTTACTCTTGATAAAAGATCGCCGTTTTGTTTTGCAGCATTCATGGATAGTGAAGTAGCACTCAAAGATGGATTGCCGGATAAATAAGCGATCTGCAACAATGCCTCTGCATACATGGCCGGGTTGTATTGAAACTGCAATACCCAGTCATCACAACTGTTCTCTCTTTCTGCCTTGATGTTTTTACTGATGAGTTGTGTAAACGGATTAAAGAATAAACTTGTTTCAATAACGGAAATAAAAATATTGAGTATATAATCGTAACGTTTGATATGCGCCAGTTCATGCAATAAAACAGCTTCCAATTGTGATACGGATAAATGATTGATGCTTGCTATCGGAACTAATATAACCGGCTTTACAAAACCGATGGTCAACGGACTGTTGATCAGTTCAGAAACATAAATATTTATGGTGTTACGAATATTCAACTTTTCCGAAACGCTTGATACGAATTGTTTCCATTGTTCATCTATTTCCAGTAAACCGTTGCTGCGTATATATTGTGTACGATAGTACTGACCGATCCATTTTGCCAATAAAATAACGAGCAGCAGTAAATAGGCAAACGAAAGAAAGGGAAGTAACTGTTCTCCTTTGATTAGAATATTCAGGAAAACAGATGAAAAATTAGTATCTGTTTTTGGAAAAATAAAAGATACAGAAGATGCTTGCTGCCATGTTGTATTTGTTTGTAATGCATCCGTGCATTTTATCAAATAAAATTGCAGTGTAATGATGAACCAAATAAATCCTGTTAACTGTGCGGCAAATGCCAACCTGAATTTATGGGCTGATCCCGGTTTAAAAATAATGTTCAACAAAGAAAAAAGAATCCATACCAATGCCATTTGCCATAAACTGTTGGCAATGGCATACCCCAATGCCTGCAAAAAAGGAGAGTGGAGTGCAGTTTGCATTTTATTGCTTTTTCAGGTTATTGAGTAATTGTTGAATTTCTTCCAACTCCTCTTTGCTGTGCTGATGATTGCCTAATGCCTGCATCACTAATTGAGTGGAGGATCCGCTGAATAATGAATGGATCATCTTCCCCATGAATTGCTGTTGAGTTATTTCCTTACTCACATTGGCTTGGTAGATATGAGTCTTGCTGCTATCATCACGTTTCACCAAACCTTTTTCAAACATGATCTGTAATAATTTCAAAGTAGTGGTATAACCGGCATCTTTATGTGCGCTTAATGTTTCATGCACTTCTCTAACTGTTGCTTTTTGCTTATCCCAGAGGACACGCAAAATTTCCAATTCACTTTCAGTGGGTTTGATGTTTTTAGGGGCTGCCATTTGTTACGATTATTTTCGTAAGCAATATACGGCAGCATTCGTAAATGAAAATATAATTTTTTAGGAACGGTTATTTATCCTGATGGGCTTCTTTTCTGAGTTGTGCAGTCGTCTTGGTGGAACCATCATGGCTCCATCCCGGGGCATTAAACATATAGCCCACAAAATGAGTGAGTTTTTTTGCTTTTTTAAAATCCTTCGACATATTCACCCATTCATGAAATGCGATTTTTACAGGATTGAATGTATTCACATTTTTAGTGAGGCCGTATTTTGGTGTGAACTCTTCCGGTTGAAATGTTCCGAACAGCCTGTCCCAAATGATCATAATGCCTGCATGGTTTTTATCCAGATATAAAATATCTGATCCGTGATGAACGCGATGATGAGAAGGTGTATTGAAAATGAATTCAAACCATTTTGGTAATTTATCAATGGCTTCTGTGTGTATCCAAAACTGATAGATCAAACTTACAGATTGCATCATTAATATCATACCCGGTTCAAATCCCACCAATGGCATCCATGCCCAAAATATGAACCCGCCTGTAATGTTGCTGGTCCATGTTTGACGCAATGCAGTTGCCAGATTGTATTTTTCTGAAGAATGATGCACCACATGCGATGCCCAAAACCATCGGATGGAATGTGCAGAACGATGCGCCCAGTAATAACTGAAATCATCTGCGAAGAAGCACAATACCCAAGCCCACCAAACAGCGTATGAAAGTGTAAAAAAGCGATACTGATAGATCCAAGCCAAAAAAAGAACAATAAAAAATTTTGTGACTATGCCGATAAAAAGATTTCCCAATCCGAGTGCGATACTTGCAGAAGCATCCTTTACCTCATACAAATCCTGCTGCGTTTTGACAGCATAAAATATTTCTGCGATGATCAGCAGAATAAAACCGGGAATAGCGTGTACTAAAATGTTGGGAAAATGCGGCATGACAATCTGATTAGCACGATAAATTTACGACACAGATGTATATCTGCGGCATAAAAATACAGCACATATAACTACACGCAAATTGTACAGTAAACGGTTTCGGTAATCAAATATTATTCACCGCATTGAATGTTGCAACCGCCGGGTGTTGGCTTGCCAACAGGCTCTTCAGTATAGCCATTACCTACTTCAACCCAAAAAAGATTGCTGGTAAAATAATGGTGCACATACAATTGATCTCCTTTGCAGCAAGTAAAGTCCATTGAACTCTTATAACTTTTTCCGAACATGTTTGTGTAAGGAGCAATAACAGTAATTGTTACAAGTGAGAATGCTGTGAGGATAACAGCAACGTTTAATTTAAGCTTGTGAAACATAGGAAATGTTTTTTAATTGGATAAAGGATAGTCAAAAATACTACACGATATTGGCGTTTATACTACAGCAGACAAAGTTTCATCAGATTTTAAGGAAGATTAAAAACAGCTTTAAATGAGTTATCGCATTTTACTTTTTGCTGCTGTAAAGGTGATTGAATATGTAGTTCTAGTTCTTACACAAACTGCGAACAGTATTGCAGCATTCACACTTTTTTGAAATAAGCATTTTAAACTTGTTGAAGATTTATTGAAACCAATATGTTGTTGCTGAAAATAAAAAACCCCGCCAGCTCTTGACTGACGGGGTTTTACTTTTAATAAGTTTTTTATTTTTTATCTACATCAACTTTAATATTGATCTTGCCATTCCCGGATTTATTAAAATAGGGTTGATATTTTTTAAATTGTTCATCAGTTAGCTCTTTACCGTTCACGATCAGTTTATCATTATTGATCTCGATCTTCACATCATTACCTGTTACAACACCATCTTTTTTCAGTGCATCAATTAGAGTGGTTAATTCTTTATCGTCACCACTTATTGAAATATTTGCAGCTGATTTAGTTGATGAATCTGTTGCAGTATATTTTACCTCGATTGTTTTTTGAATCGTATTTACCTGAGCATTTCCTTTATGAATTTGCGCCAAAGTAGGAGCGATTGCCAAAGAAACAATAGACATTAATTTGATGAGGATATTCATTGATGGGCCTGATGTATCCTTAAAAGGATCACCTACTGTATCACCGGTTACAGAAGCTTTATGCGGTTCTGAATTTTTATAGTAGATCTCACCATCAATTTCTACACCCTGTTCAAATGACTTCTTTGCATTATCCCATGCACCACCTGAATTGTTTTGAAACATTCCCATCAATACACCACTAACAGTGGCGCCTGCCAAAAAACCACCCAATGCTTCAGGGCCTAAAACAAAACCGATGAGCAATGGCGACAGAACAGCAATGGCTCCGGGCAACATCATTTTTTTAATAGAAGCTTCTGTAGAGATAGCGACACATTTTTCGAATTCCGGTTGGGCTGTACCTTCCATTATGCCGGGGATCGTTCTAAACTGGCGACGAACTTCTTCCACCATTGCCATCGCAGCTTCACCAACTGCACGAATAGCCAATGAAGAAAAGATAAAGGGTATCATCGCACCAACAAATAAACTGGCTAATACTTTTGCTTTATAAATATCGATGCCGATCATAGCATAACCGTTATTATTGATCACACCTACATAAGCTGCAAATAAGGCCAATGCAGTCAATGCAGCAGAAGCAATGGCAAAACCTTTTCCTGAAGCGGCTGTTGTATTTCCAACTGCATCCAATACATCGGTTTTTTCACGAACTTCTTTTGGCAATTCACACATCTCAGCAATACCACCGGCATTATCTGCAATAGGTCCAAATGCATCAATGGCCAATTGCATGGCAGTAGTTGCCATCATACCGGCTGCAGCAATGGCAACGCCATATAAACCTGCACATGAAAATGAGCCCCAGATACCGCCTGCTAAAACAAGGATGGGTAATAAAGTAGATTCCATTCCAACGGCCAAACCACCGATAACATTAGTCGCATGTCCTGTAGATGATTGACGGATGATGGATAAAACCGGCCTTCTCCCCATGGCTGTATAATATTCAGTGATGATACTCATTAATGTACCCACAGTTAATCCAACTGCAATGGCACCTAAGACACCATCACGCGAAAATTCAATGCCGCGAAGCGACATGGTGGGTGGTAAAACATAATACACCAATCCTGCACAGGCAAATGCGGTTAAAATGATCGAACCCCAGTTACCCATATTCAATGCTTTCTGCACATTATGTGTATTGATGCCTGCTTTATCGCTCACCTGAACAAAAAATGTTCCTACGATTGAAAAAAGGATACCCACACCTGCGATCAACATCGGTAAAAGAATAGGAGCATATCCACCAAAATTATCTATTGACTTTGTTTCCTGTCCCAATACCATTGTCGCTAAAACCGTTGCCACATAAGAACCGAACAGATCAGCGCCCATACCGGCAACATCACCCACATTATCGCCCACATTATCTGCAATGGTTGCAGGATTACGAGGATCATCTTCCGGAATACCTGCTTCCACTTTACCCACCAGATCAGCACCTACATCAGCAGCCTTGGTATAAATTCCACCACCCACACGGGCAAATAATGCAATGGATTCAGCACCCAAAGAAAAACCGGTCAATATTTCGATGGTCTTCACCATTTCATCAGAATTGGCAGCAGAACCCGGTGCAAAAATGTGTTTGAGTATAATGAATAAGCTGCCTAAACCTAATACGGCTAAACCTGCAACACCCAATCCCATCACCGATCCGCCGGTAAAAGAAACAGCCAATGCTTTGTGTAAACTTGTTCTGGCGGCCTGTGCCGTACGAACATTTGCTTTGGTTGCTATTTTCATTCCGATATAACCGGCAGTGGCACTGCAGATAGCACCAATGATAAATGCAATGGCAATGGACCAATGCGAATTAGGATTTGTTTGCGACATGAATGCAAGCAATAAGGCAACGATCACAACAAAATATGAAAGAATTTTCCACTCAGCTTTTAAGAATGCCATCGCACCGTCAGCAATATGTGTGCTGATCTCATTCATCTTCTCATTGCCGGCATCCTGTTTAGAGACCCAATTGAATTTTATTAAAGTGTAGATCAATCCCACGATACCCATGGCAGGAACAGCATAAAACAAATTGTTCATAAGCAAGATAGTTGTCTAAATAGTAGTTTTTTGATAGGGTGGCAAAAATAAGGGGAAAACTGTTTAAACCCGTTTATTTTTAGCTTAATAAGTATAGCTGAAGATCAGGCAGTTTTATTCATTCTCTTTATTTGTTATAAACAGCATTGGCAGTTTTCTTCTCTGATACAGTTCTATTTTTTCTATAAACTATCGCAATAATGATATAAAACCGCTTATATAATATAGTTGTATGAATAATTTTTTAATATAAAACTTTTGTACATTTAATTATGCTTTTATAAGCTTGCTTATGAAACTAACGAAGTCCAGATCCCTCATCTATTATGCTATTTTAGTTTCCTTTGTAGCTCTGCTAATATTATATGCCTTAACGTACAAAAACCTTCAAGCAACTTTAGGACAAACCGAGGATGAAAAAGTGGTTTTGAATATGATGTACCATTTAGATAAGTTTCAAACTTCATTGAACGAAATTGAATCAGATGTAAGGCCTTATCTGATCCTTAAAAACAGAAAAATATTTGACAAATATGGTAATGACCGCTCTGCAGCCAATAACCAGATTATTAATTTGAAAGCTTTATGCGGTAATAAGAATATTCCTTGTAATGATATTTTAGTTTTAGAATCTTATCTAAACAATAAAATATCATTTTTTGATTCTGTTGTAAACTTATCCGTCAATGGTAAGTCGATTGAAGCAATAGCATTAATGGATGGAAAAAACAGTAATGCAGCGGGTCGTGATCTTAGCAATAAATTCAATTTCATTTCTGACCTGGGAAGACAAAGCCTGAGGGCCATAGAGGATCAAAGAAATCAGCAGTCACAAAAAATTTATACTTTATTCGCAATAATCATTTTTATAACAGTTGCGTCGCTCATTTTTATATTCTGGCGTTTAATAAAACAAACAGCCATAAAAGATCAATTACTTTCTCAGAATAAATTATTTGAAAATATCATCAACACCAGTTCAGATTCAATTATAATTTATGATGATAATTTTAAAATAACCTCCTGCAATAAGGCCACAGAAGAATTGTACAAGCTAAATAAGAGCGAAATAATCGGCAAACACACACTCGATGAATATCGAATAGACTATTCTGAACAAGACCTTGAGCAAAGACTCGATTTTTTGAAAAAAAATGATTATTGGAAAGCCGAACGTTCCTGTAAAGATGCGGAGGGAAATGTTTTTGATTTAATTACTAATGCAAATAAGATCAAAAATGAGCGCGGTTTAACAGAAGGATATTTTGTTATCAATACAAATATCACCGAATTGAAAAAAGCGCAGCACGAACTGGAAGAAATGGCTTTGTCTTTAAAAAAGTCAAATGAATCATTAGAAGCGAGGGTAAAAGAACAAACATCACTTTTAGTAGAAACTTTTGATAGAGTAAAAGCTGGGTTTATCGCAACAGATGCAGATCTTAATATCAATTATTACAATAATATTTTTATAGAATTATTGGATATTCGGGAAAGGAATATTTCGATACATTAAATAACATCCCTTTATTCATAAGCGTTGTAGCGAATTGAGGTACAATTTAGATACAAAAACCATATAATCCCCCCTTACTCCATCATACTTAATCACACTTTAATTTTGATGTAAAATTGTATCGCAATAATTGTTTTATAAAAATACACTTTGTTTTCTAATTTATTGTTTATTCGTATTTAAAAACATTAAATACTATGGAACAAAAATATCTAATGCACCTAACAGTTGACGAATTTAAAATACTTTGTAAAGGTGTTTTTGAAGAAACCATTTCCAAAGTTTTGAAAGAAATAGAGGACGATAAAATTACTCCTTATGAAAAGAAAAAGACCGACACAACAAACGTACACGAAGCAGCAGAACTTACGGGATTTAAAGTTGCAAGTATTTATTCTAAGGTAAGTCGTAATGAAATTCCAACACTCGGACGTGGTCGCCCTTTGGTATTTAGCCGTAAAGCATTAGAAAAATGGTTAAATGAAGGAAAGCCCACTGTTATTGATATGATGTATGAAGATTGGAAAGAAAAACGAGAACAAAAAGGCAAAAAAACATTCTAACATTCCACTATATCAGCCTATTGAATACTATTGCGAAGTATATCACTTTTTTGCTTATATTTCGTCATATTTAATCCGATTTATTTAGCAAAAAGATGTCCAATGATTTAGAGGCTAAAGCCCGTATAAAAATAAATAAACTGCTTGAAGAAGCGGGGTGGCGGTTCTTTGATACAGATGAAGGGAAAGCGAATATCCAACTTGAAAGCAACATCAAGTTCAATGAATTAGGGGATGACTTTGAGAAGATTACAAACGGGTACATAGATTTTCTATTGCTTGATGAATCAGGGAATCCATTGGTGGTGGTAGAAGCGAAGAAAGAAAAAATAGAACCTCTATTTGCCAAAGAACAGGCAAGAAAATATGCTCTTGCACAAAAAGCCAAGTACATTATCCTAACCAATGGCAATATTCATTACCTATGGGATATTGAGAGTGGTAATCCTGAACGCATACAAGCGTTTCCAACGCTTCAGTCCCTTAAGTTCAAAATAAGTTAGAGTTTGCTATTGTTGGCAAAACCTCTGCTGAAATTGTAAAATCAAGAGCAGATTCATCTATGCCTTATATGGGATTGAAAACTTGGAAAAATTCTGGCAGAGATGGCAAAGTTCAACAATCAGATGTTACTGTTGCAAAGAACTATCTTAATGAAGCTGAAATAAGAAAGTTAAACACACTTGTAAATATGTATTTGGATTATGCAGAATTACAGGTAGAAAGAAATAGGTTGATGAAAATGGAAGATTGGTCTAATAGACTTGATGCCTTTCTTAAATTCAATGAATACGAGATTTTAGATGGTGCAGGTAAAATGAGAAAAGATGTTGCAGATAGTTACGCTGAAAATGAATACATCAAATTTAGAGTAGTTCAAGATGCAAATTATAAATCAGATTTTAATAAGGTAATATTGCAAATTAAAGAATCTAATATGTTGCCAACAGAAAATGAAATTATTGAACAAAAGGAAATTGTAAATTCTTTTGATAAAAAACTTGAAGGGTTATTAAACGTACCACCACCAAATAAAGATAAAAAATAAAACTAAATAATTTAGTAAAACACTATACTTTTACAAACCAAAATCAACAAATATGAAAATTGTATCACTATTCTCTGGCTGTGGCGGATTAGATTTAGGATTAATAAATGCAGGGCATAAAGTTGTTTACGCATCTGACATTGATTTTGATAGTTGTCAAACTTATACTAACAATTTTGGACACGAATGTCATTGTGAAGATGTAAAACAGTTAGATACTGATAAGCTACCTAAATACGATTTATTGGTAGGTGGATTTCCTTGTCAAGGGTTTTCTATTGCTAATCTTTATAGAACTGAAAAAGACAGTAGGAATGAATTGTATTTGCAAATTGTGAGAATACTAAGGGAAACTAATCCAAAATTCTTTTTAGCAGAAAACGTACAGGGGATATTAAGTTTAGGTAGAGGAAAGGTTGTAGAAATGATTGAAAAAGAATTTTCAGAAGTTGGAACAGATATTGGGAATAATGGGTATGAAGTTAGAAGATTTTTATTGAACGCTGCTGATTATGGAGTTCCACAAAATAGGAAAAGGGTAATATTCTTGGGAATTACTAAAGATTTTGATAAAGAAACAAGAGCTAAAATGTTTTCCAACTTCCCACCAATAAAAACAAATTCTCCTAAGTTGGGAGAACCTTTTAATATAGAAGTTGTTTAAACTTTTTGAGATGGTGATAAAATAAAAGATAACTCCCTGTAGTTAAAGATTTGAACAAAAAATAACAACGGTGGGAGTTATCAGTGAAAACAAAGTTAGGGAATACATTGTTCCGTTTTTAAGTGTAG
>CAIVCF010000199.1 GCA_903904335.1 uncultured Chitinophagaceae bacterium
TTCAAAGAGCTAAATCGTAACCAATTGAATATCTTCGATTAATATCAAAACGCTAGTGGTTTGAGTTATTTGTTTAGAATGAATTATAAGACAGATAAGCACTAACCTGTTCAAGAAGAGAAGCTCATTTTACAAAGCAATAAATGTGAAACTTAGCGTTTCTTAAAGTTTGTATAGAGAATCACATTGCATGTTCAATTAATTTTTTTCCCATTTCGATTTTAAGTAATAGGCTGCCATTTTGGGTTTACGATCTCTTGTAAATACACCTTTCCAGTTATAACCGCCAAATCTTCTATCACCTTGACTTGTTTTAAAGTCTGCAAAAGCCCAAACGTGTGCTCCACAAACAAAATCTTTTGTATCCAAAACATCCAAATAAGCTTTTATAAAATCACGCTGATATTCTTCCGTAAACATCTCTGCAACTTCGGCATGCATTCCTGGATATGCATCGGCACCAAACTCCGTCAAAATAATCGGTTTATTGAACTTGCTGTGCAAAACATCTAATTCATTACTTAAAAGTCTTGCCCCTTCAGCAATATTGCCAGTCTGACTGTACCAACCAAAATATCTGTTGATACAGACCACATCGGCTAAACTAAACCATTGATAAGGCTCATTCTCAGCGCCAACTAATGTTACAGGCCTGGTTTTATCTGCATTTTTTGCGGTAACAATTAATTCTTTGAAAAAATTAAAGGATACAGAATCAGTAGATTCCTTTTTTAAATAAGAAGATCTCAAGCCAGGTTCATTGGCAACACTCCACATCATTACGCAAGGATGATTCTTATCCCGATTGATCAATTCGCTGATTTGCCGTTTGCACATTTCCTTTCTTTGGTTCACTTGATCCAGATTCTTATCGAAGTATAAACCAACAGCAGGAATCTCATCAATAATTAATATGCCTAACTTATCAGCCATATTAAAATATTCTTCATCATATGGATAGTGAGAGGTTCGGAAAGAATTTGCACCAACCCATTTCAATAAAGAAAAGTCCTTTACGATAACAGGATATGAAGTACCCTTACCTAAAACAGGGAAATCCTCATGCTTCCCAAAACCTTTTAAAAAGATCGGCTTCCCATTTAATAAGATTTGATTGTTGCTAACGGAAATTGTTCTGACCCCTACGGGTAAACTATAATTGTCAAGAATGTCTTTCTTGTCCGTCAAACTGATACTTAAATCGTAGAGGTAAGGATCTTCCGTGTCCCATAAATGAACATCTGAAATATTTACTGTTATAAAAGCTACATTTTCCTGAAAAGAAAATTCTTTTTCATATTGATGATTATTTCCCCTTAAAAGCAATCTGCCGTTTTTTGCGACACCTTCTTTTTTGATCTTTATTTCAACAACTGCATTCGGTGTCTGGATCTTAGTAGTAACAGTTATATCAGTAATATGATTTTGTGGAACTGAGTATATCCAAACCGGTCTTTGCAGACCACAAAAGGGGAAAAAATCATAATTCCCGGCCGGATAATTATTAAACCCGCCCTCCGAAATGATTGCTCCGGGTGGAATTCTTTCGGGCTTCAAAATATTTTCAACCTGTACTATTATTGTATTGAAATTATCCCAATGAATGTAATCAGAAATGTCAAAAGAAAATGGCAAATGACCGCCTTCATGTTTTCCTAATACCCTTCCATTGATCCAGACCTTTGCAGCATAATTTGCCGAACCAAAGCGAATGAATATTTTTTGTCCTTTCCAAACTTTTGGTATAAAAGTATTTTGCTCGTACCAGGCTATCCCCATATAGTCTCTCAATTCATCATATTGATCATTCCAACTTGCCGGAACAGCAATAGGTTTACCATTTTCCAATCCTGAAAACCAACCCTCCTTTTCTCCTACATTATTTGAATCAACTTTGAAATTCCAGATACCTGAAAGGTTAAGAGTATTTCTTATTGAATTCTGTTCGGGGAATAAACTACTGTTCACCAGATCTGCTGTTTTGAATTCCTGAGAAAAGGCATTCCCATAAATTGAAATCAGGATCAGCGAGAAGATTATGTTTCTGAACATAAAGTTTTATTTGAAATGAAAATTTTATTGACGCTTATAATACCCCGTTATTTCATTAAGTAAATGAAATTAAAAATTTCAATTTGCAAATGATGAAATTTCTACGAAAAGCTTTTAGTAAAAAGAATTCCGATCCATTCAGAGCAGGGGGCGAAAATTTACTTACTATTCTTTGTTGAATCCCTGAAATCAAGTTTGCTATTGATTGTGATAATATCATTTGCATTTTTATAAAACTTCTTTTCAATCATTTTAAAAAGGAGCTTTACTGATTGTTCTCCCATTTCAAAGGCCGGCTGAGACACTGTTGATAGAGAGGGAGAAAGAAGTGCTGCAGTTCTAAGATTAGAAAATGAAATGACTTTTAATTGTTGAGGGATTTTAAAATTAAGGTCTTTTGCTACCTCATAAACAGTGATCGCTAACTTTTCAATAGACGCAAAAATAGCATCCGGAGGATTCTCTGAACTCAATAAATTATATATAATGGAATAATTGATCTCCCAATCATCAGCACATTGTACACAATGACTTTCTGTTTCTTCAATTCCATTGCGTATCATAGCATCCCTAAAACCCCTATGCCGCTCTTTATTTATATAATTCAGTTCCGAGCTATATAAATAAAAAGGAATCTTTGAGCCTTGTTTAAATAAATGCATGGTTGCTTCAAATGCACTCTCGTAATTATTGGTAATAATTCTTGGAAAGTCTTCTAAAGTAGTTACCCTATCAAAAAAAACAATCGGCAATTCTGTATCTTTTTGAAATTTTATAATATGATCATATGTTTTTGTTTGTGAGCATAAAGACATAATGATACCATCCACCCTACTAATTTCCAGATGTTCCATTACAGAAATCTCACTAATGAGTTTCTCATGAGTGAGATACACTAACAGATCATACTCCTTATTAGCGGCAAAAGAATTAATAGAATCTACGACGATTGAAAAAAAGTTATTATTTATTTCAGGAATTATTACAGCAATAAATTTACTCTTCCCCTTTCTTAGACTACTAGCAAATTTATTGGGTTTATAATTATACTTTTTTGCTAATTCAATTACCCTTTCCTTAGTTTTGGCACTTATTTCATGACTGTCTAAAAGTGCTTTGGATACTGTTGAAACAGATAAATTAAGCTCTTTAGCCAACTTAACCATATTCATCTTTTCCATAAATCACTTTTCGTTAATTAGAATCAGTAAATATAAGTGTTAAGTTAGGGATTGTCTTAACCTATTAAAGATAAGAAAAGTCATGGATTATGGTTGGGCCTAGGATAGATAACACTACCAACTTATTGACCATTGGTTTGATTCCAGAATATTTATCTGTTTTCACAAAAGATCAGCAAACCGTAGTATCGTAATTTTCTCTGTTTTAGATCCGCAATAAGGTTCTTTGGAATTGATTATAGAGCAAAATATTCTTTGGCGTTATTATAACAGATATCCTTGATAATATTACCTATCCATGCTTCATCATTCGGCAACTTGCCATTTTCCATTTCATTACCAAAGAGGTTGCAAAGCACACGTCTGAAATACTCATGCCGGGGATAAGAAAGGAAACTTCTGCTGTCAGTAAGCATTCCTACAAAAGTACTTATAATACCGATCGTTGATAAAGCGTTCAATTGCTTTTCCATACCATCGATTTGATCCATAAACCACCAACCGGAACCAAATTGAATCTTACCCTTGACACTTCCATCATTAAAATTTCCAATCATAGCAGCAAACACTTCGTTATCTGCGGGATTATTATTATAAATAATTGTTTTTCCCAACTCATTTAATTGATCCAGCGCATCGAGAAACATCGCTAAATTTTTTGCATGCTCGATATCGTTTATCGAATCAAATCCGGTATCAGGTCCTAACTGTTGCAACAGTCGCTTGTTATTATTCCGGATGGCACCAATATGGAATTGTTGAACCCAGCCTTTTTTATGATACATCCTGCATAAGTTCAACAATACATAGCCTGCAAAATTCTCAGGTTGTGAAAATGGAGTTTTACCGGAATTTGATAAATAGGAAGCAAATTCCTTTTCCAGTGTAGCTGAGAAATCAACTGCAGCTGGTAAAGCAGCTAACCCGTAATCCGCAATTCTCCCACCATTCGTATGAAAATAATCAACTCTGTTTTGCAGCGCCAGTAATAATGTGTCCATTGTTTTAATCGACACCCTGTTTGCAATTTCAAGTTGTTGTATATATTGTATAAACTGATCACGGTGCGTAATATCCAACACTTTATCAGGCCTGAAAGAAGGCAATACCTTAGTCTTGAAATTACTTTCTCGAATCATTTTATGGTATTGCAGATCATCGCAGGGATCATCTGTAGTGCCCACCATTTCAACTTTAAAATGACTCAAAAGACCTTGCGTTGAAAAATCATCTGATTGTAATAGCTTATTGCAGTGATCGTATATTTCTAAAGCAGACGCCGCATTTAAATATTGCTCAATCCCAAATGGATTTTTCAGTTCCATATGGCTCCAGTGAAATAAGGGATTTCGAACAGTTTTAGGGACACAAGTAGCCCACATATTGAACTTTTCAGCATCAGTGGCATTGCCAGTAATGAATCTTTCATTGATGCCTAATGTCCGCATCGCACGCCATTTATAATGGTCGCCTTTTAACCAAATTTCTGTCAGAGTCGAGAACTTTTTATTGCTTGCAATTTCAGATGGGGGAAGATGATTATGATAATCGATGATAGGCATTGCTGCAGCATGACCATGATATAACCTTTTTGCAGTTTTTGAAAACAATAAAAAATCTTCCGTTAAAAAAAAATCCCTTTGATTCATTACCAAGATATTTTTAAATAATAGGATTAGGTAGAATGTACGCAAAGAATAATAAAAGGTTTGGTTATAACTAAATATATTAGTAATTTGAAGTCTAAATTATTTAGTTATGTTTAAAGGAA
>CAIVCF010000200.1 GCA_903904335.1 uncultured Chitinophagaceae bacterium
AGCCGTTGATAACCGTTAGCGTGGCACTATCGCCAGATGCGGGGGTAGTTGGGGTAACGGGGCTAGTGGTAACCGGATCATTTTGCTTGTTACAGCCAGATACCATGATGAGCATGCATAGGCCGATGGAAAGGGTTTTGGATATTGGCATAAATTCAAAAATGTATGATACAGACCTATAAATCAACTTAGGGTTTAATTGGTAAAATAGGGAAATCAGGGAACGAAAATAAGGGGATATGGGATTTGTGTTGCAAATCAATTGTTTTTGTAAATTTAAAATAGAATTAACTTGAACAATGAATAATCCACCCATCGATAAATCAAATATCCTTTTTGCTGAAAAGCAAAGATTCAATCAAACCTGGCTATGGGTGATCCTCTGCCTGGTGAATGGTTTATTTGTATTTGGTTTTGTAAAACAGATTATTTTTAAACAGGTGTTTGGCGATAAACCCATGTCTGATGGTGCGCTGGTTTTATCAATGGTATTGGTTTTACTTCTTTCTTTCGCCTTTACCCGTGTTCAAATGGAAACCAAAATAACCAAAGATGGAATCTATGTGAGACTATTCCCTTTCCAGTTTTCCTTTTCATATTACCCCTGGACCAATTTAACCAAATGTTATGTTCGGGAATATAATCCATTAGAAGAGTATGGCGGCTGGGGGTTAAAGGGGGTTGGAAAAAACAGAAGTATCAGTGTTTACGGTTCTAAAGGCATTCAAGTGGAAACACTGGATGGACATAGAATGCTTATTGGGACAGCAAGGGCGGAAGAAGTGCATGCCATATTGATGAAGCTGGGGCAGTTGGTTGAATAGTCTCTTCACAAATAGGCTATCAAAGAGATTAATGATATAAGGATTAATTTTTGGGTTGCCAGTCAAGGCAACCTATTCTCTGGCAACCCCCAAAAGCGCAATAGAATTTTTTTCTCCGCAACGTCTCCCGGCAGGGGACTTTGCGGGTAGAACGATTCAACTATACGTTAAGCAAGAACAGTAAATACCACAGTTCTTTCTCTGATTTTGTTTTACATAATAGAGTTTCTTTCAAACCGCAAAGTCCCCGTTGGGAGACTTTGCGGTGAATGGATAATAGGTGGGTAAACTTTAGCTTGCAAAGAACCCTGCGGGGAGCCTGCTTTTATTCTATTAGTCAAGCGTATGCAAAATTAATTGGAAGCTATACCAATAATTGGTATTTTTGAATAAAAGCTATTTTATGGCCAAAAATACTTCTATCTTATTGGGCGACTATTTCGAAAGCTTTATTTCACATCAGGTAGAGAGCGGACGATTTTCATCAGCCAGCGAAGTTGTAAGAGCGGCACTTAGGCTATTTGAGCAAGAGGAAAAGCATAAATCTGAATTAATTAAAGAGCTTAAGAAGGGGGAGAAATCTGGTTTTATTCAAAACATAGATCGAAAAAAATTTGTAACCGGGCTACATGATAAATATATGAAGTAATGGGGTATAGGATAAGCGTTAAAGCTGCTGAAGACCTTGAAAATATATGGTTGTACACTTTCGAGAATTGGTCATTGGAACAGGCTGACAGATATGTTAATTTACTATTCGATGAAATCGAATATTTATCAGGCAAACCAAATTCAGGCAAAGACTACTCATATATTCGTGATAGCTATAGATGTTCTAACGTAAAATCACATCTGATTTTTTATCATCAAAGTACACATTCTGATATTGAAATTATCAGGATACTTCATCAACGAATGGATCTGGAAGATCGCTTGGCAGAGTAATCATCCGATTTGTATAACATCGACTTTCAGCAATAGGGGGCAACCCAATGAGTATCTCAGCGGCAGCAAATATCCATGAAATATTATCCCTGCGCCACCCAACCCGGCAGGTCTGTGAAACATATCTTCAGCTTTTGTATCTTTAGTTCTGCGATAGTAAGCTCTGGGCGACGGAATAGCAAATCATAACTGCTTAGGGCCTGACTGCAAGAACCGGAAACACAGAGCAGTCAATACCGGAAATCACGTTACAGGGTAAACCGATCGAAACTGACCAT
>CAIVCF010000201.1 GCA_903904335.1 uncultured Chitinophagaceae bacterium
GCTTTTTCTTGCCACCAATAAAGGAGCATATTATCATCATTTAACGCAAACCCCATCTGCTTATGTTCCTAAAGTGTATATAAATACTGTAAGCATTAACGACAGTAGTTATTCATCAGATCATTTACAACAACTATCGTATAAAGAAAACAGGGTGCGTATTCGTTTTGTCGGATTGGCTTTTCAGGCAAAAGGGAATATAAAATACCGTTATAAATTAGAAGACATAGATACAGTATGGCAGGAAACAAACAATACATATATAGAGTACCCGTATTTAAGTCCCGGCCATTATCGCTTTGTGGTTACAGCAGCACTGCCTGATGGCAATTGGAATACACAGCAGGCTTCAGTTACATTTACCATTCAGCAACCTTATTGGAAAAGATGGTGGTTTGTTGTACCTGCAGTGTTCGTTTCTATGCTTATTATTTTTATGATTGTTGCTTATTTTATAAACGACTTCCGTAAAAAACACAGATTAACAAATCAAAAATTAGCCTTGGATAAACAGGTGGCTGAGTTAGAGCATCAGGCTTTGCGTTTGCAGATGAACCCTCATTTTATTTTTAATGCTATCTATGCCATACAGGGTTTTTATGCATCGGGCGATACATTGCTTGCCAAACAATATATTGCAAAGCTGGCAGGGTTGGTGCGGATGATATTACAGGCAGGAAGAAGTAATACGATTTCATTAGCTGAAGAAATAAAAATACTTACCAATTATCTTGAATTATTTGTATTGAAATACGAAGGCAGTCTGCATTATCATTTTCAGCTTCAGGAAAACATGGAAACTTCTGCTATTCAAATTCCGCCCATGATCATTCAGCCCATACTCGAAAACGCTTTGTTGCATGGCATTACAGCTTTAAGAGGGGATGCAGAAATACGAATTGATTTTACAGTTGAAGGTAATATTCTAATTTGCAAAGTTGCCGATAATGGTGTAGGCAGAAAAAAATCGCAACTGCAAAAAACAGGAATAGAAAAAACATCTTTAGGTTTGGGTATCACTGGAAAAAGATTACAATTGTTATATAAAGAATTGCCGGCGCAGCCTGTAATGGAAATAAAGGATGCTGACCCTGATGCAGAAAATACAGGAACAATTGTTATTTTACGCATACCCATTTAATATTGCGCATGATAAAAACAGTAATTATAGATGATGAAAAACAAGCCAGAAATGCATTGGCAGAAGAACTGCGATTATTGCATGCAGATGTGCAAATTGCGGGAGAAGCAGGCTTTATAAAAGAAGCAGTGCATTTAATTGATAAAACAAAACCCGATATTGTTTTTTTAGATATTCAGTTAAGCGATGGCAGCGGCTTTACTGTATTGGAGCAAACCTTTTTTAAAAATTATCAAACCATTTTTATTACTGCTTACAACGAATATGCCATACAGGCATTTAAAACAAATGCTGTTGATTATATTTTAAAACCGGTTGATGCAAACGAATTAAATAATGCCATACAAAAGGCAATACAAACAAAACAATTACGAGAAACTGCCAAACCAGACAGCAAACTTGATGTGTTACTGGTACGTAAACGTATTTCTTTTCAAACCACTGAAGGCATTTCTTTACATTTTACAGATGAGATCGTGTATTGTCAGGCATCGGGTAATTATAGCCTAATTTATTTTATTGATAAAACAAAACTTACGGTTACCAAAACATTGAAAGAAGTAGAAGAAATGCTAGCCGAACATCATTTTGAAAGAGTACATCAGTCCTATCTCGTTAACATGATTCATTGCAAAAAATTTATGAATAAAGAAGGCGGTTATTTATTAATGGCAAATGAAGTACAAATACCTGTAGCACAACGAAAAAGAAATCAGTTGATGCAATTGTTACTGCAAAGCTGATCTGTTGTATATGCAATTACTGTTGCTTTGCTGAATAAAGTCATTAACATCGGAGAGCGCTGTTACAACTCAGGAATCACTGTATAAAATACGGTATCAATAAAAAATAGCGTATCAGAATTAACAATCACATTTTCATCATGCATGTCTTCCAGAATAAGACCCAATTCTTTATGGGTATAATCATTCCTTCTGATGTTTTTGAAGCCATTAAACTCTAATAAACTTTTAATATCATGTAAAGCTGCCTGCTTATCTGAAA
This sequence comes from uncultured Chitinophagaceae bacterium, assembly GCA_903904335.1. Taxonomy (GTDB): domain Bacteria; phylum Bacteroidota; class Bacteroidia; order Chitinophagales; family Chitinophagaceae; genus CAIQDX01. The sequence continues at coordinate 2,147 of CAIVCF010000201.1, forward strand.
TAATAAATGATTGTTTTAAAACAGCATAAAGAATATTCTCTTCTTTCGTAAATCCCAAAAAAGCATAGGCCGTGTTTTCAAAAATCAGGTTATGCAAAACAATGCTGTTAAAAAACTCCAGCCAGGTTGCATAATAAACCCCATTATTTAATTTTAGAACA
>CAIVCF010000202.1 GCA_903904335.1 uncultured Chitinophagaceae bacterium
CAATACCCATTTAACAGCTGCAAAGATAGGTGTCAGGCAACTGTGAGTTGGCTGACTTAAGTATCAGCCACTTAACAAGTGCCTGATACTTTGAAATTTTTAATATCTGCTTTAGCAATACTCATTTAACAGCTGCAAAGATAGGTGTCAGGCAACTGTAAGTTGGCTGACACCTATCTTTGCAACATGAAACCTGTACTCTTTTATTGTTATGATGCCTATTGCGGATGGTGCTATGGATTTAGTCCGGTAATTAAAAGAATTGCAGCTGAATATCAATCGCAATTTGAAACAGAAGTCTTATCAGGCGGCATGATCATAAACGAAAAAAAAGAGCCTATTGGCATCATGGCGCCGTATATTCAAAAAGCATATACCACTGTTGAAGAACGCACCGGTATTCAATTTGGCAAAGATTTCCTCTGGCATATTTTTAATCCTGAGTTGAGCGACTGGTACCTGGATTCAGAAAAAGCTGCCATTGCATTATGTGTGTTCAAGGAATATTATCCGCATCGTCAGGTTGAATTTGCAAGTGATCTCCAATATGCACTAAATTATGAGGGAAGAGATCTATGTGATGATGAGGCTTATCGTCATCTGCTTGAAAAATACAGTATCCAACCTGAAGCATTTTACAGCAAATTAAAAAGTGAAGAATACAAAGAGAAAGCGCATTACGAATTTCAATTGTGCAAACAATTGCAGGTAACGGGTTTCCCTTGCGTACTGATGCAAACATCAGAAACCAAATTTCATTTGCTGGCAAGAGGGTTTACAGATTATGAAACATTGAAAGCAAGAATTGAGAACCTCTTGAAAGAATTACATAAAATTTAAGTCTCTCACTACCGCTGATACAAAAAACAGCTTCCGTTAAAAAGGTATTTATTACTTTTCGAAAAACTTAATAAACATCAATATGAGAAAAACAATTCTTATTCTTACAATTTGCTTGCTGGCATTAAGCACTGTATATGCACAAACAGCGGCTCCTGCTGTGCCTGATACTTCAGCAAATACCAAAGCAGAAAGGTCTGTGACAAAACACAGCATCAAGATCGATGGCAAGATCGTTAACTACACTGCAACTGCAGGAACATTAATATTAAAGAATGATAAAGATGAGCCGGTTGCAACATTTGGTTTTATTGCTTACACAAAAGACGGCGAAGCTGATTTACAAAAACGTCCTGTGATGTTTGCCTATAATGGCGGCCCCGGTTCTTCATCTTTATGGTTACACATGGGTGCTTTGGGACCGCGTAGAGTTGCAGTAAATGATCTGGCACCCACCACTCCTGCTCCTTATAAATTGGAAGACAATACCAACTCTGTTTTGGATGTAACAGATATTGTAATGATCGATCCTATTGGAACAGGATTAAGTCATGCAATAGGTAAAGCAAAGAATAAAGATTTCTGGGGCGTTGATCAGGATATCAAATCCATCAGCGGTTTTGTAAAAAATTATATCACTGAATTTGACAGGTGGAATTCTCCAAAATACTTACTGGGAGAAAGTTACGGCACCATGCGTTCTGCAGGTGTGGTAGATTTTTTACAGGAAAGATTGGGTATTGCGGTGAATGGTGTTGTTTTGGTTTCGGTGGTACTAGATCTTCGTCAGTTAACATTTGCACCGGGTGATGATATTTCTTATATCATGTATCTGCCCACTTATGCAGCTACTTCTTTGTTTCATAATAAGATCGCAAAGCCTGCGAATTTTAATAGCTTCATTAAAGAAGTAACAGATTTTGCAAAAGGTGAATATACATTGGCATTAACAAAAGGTGATAAGCTGGATGCTGCTGAAAAGGATCAGATCGCAACAAAACTTTCTGCCTATACCGGATTAAGCAAAGATTATATTCTCAAAGCAAATCTTCGAGTGAGTGAACCACAATACACACAAGAATTATTGCGTAATGAACATTTAACAGTGGGCCGTTTGGATTCACGTTTTAAGGGCATCAATCAGTCATTGAACAGTGAGTTCTCTGATTTTGATCCACAGAGTTCTGCTATCAGCCCTGCATACACAGCCACTTTCTTAAATTACTTATACAATGAACTGAAAGTAAATAAAACAAGCAACTATCATATTTCTGCCTATGATGCGGAAGGTTTTGACTGGGACTGGAAACATACGCATGGTCAATGGGGCGGGGGTGTTTACGCACCCAATACAGGCGTTGACCTTGCAGATGCGATGAGTAAAAATCCCAACTTGAAAATATTAGTATTGAACGGCTATTATGATCTGGCAACCCCTTTCTTTGGAACAGAATTTACCATGGATCACCTGGGATTGGAAAAAAATATTCAGTCTAATATTACCATGAAATATTATGAAGCAGGTCACATGATGTATGTAAATCCAGCATCTTTATCTGCATTCAAAAAAGATATAGCAGGTTTTATCATCGACAGCAGTAAATAATCCAAGTTCATTTCAAAATAAAAAGTCAGGCACATTGAGATGCCTGACTTTTTATTTTTGTTTTCCCTTTTGTGATTTTTTAGGAGTATTGATAACGTTAATTCTGAAAATTTGCTTTAAGTAAGTTGTTTTACCTTTACTTTGCAGCCTCTAAAAAAATTATATGGAATACAGTAAACTGATATCAATTACGGGCATGAGCGGTTTGTTTGAAGTAGTGGGAAGCAAAACAGACGGCGCCATTGTTCGTTCGTTGGAAGACAAGACCACCAAATTTGTTAGCAGCCGTGTACATAACTTTTCTCATCTGGAAAGCATTGAAATATTTACCATCCGTGAGAATGTAAACTTGGTAGAGATATTTCAAGCGATGGATAAAAGCACTGAAAAATTACCTTCTGAAAAAGATGCCAAAGCCATCACCGCTTATTTTAAGAAAGTGTATAAGGATATGGACTTTGACAGGGTGTATGCCAGCGATATGAAAAAGATGGTGAAATGGTTCAGTATTTTGAAAGAACACAAAATAGAGTTCAAATTAACCGAAACAGAAGAAGAGGGTATCGAGGAAGAAAAAGCTTAATTAAGATTTTATACAAAGAAAGGTCAGGCATCTGTTAGATGGCTGACCTTTTTTAATTCACCCTTCGAGAACCTCTCCGAAGGAGTCCTTTGGACAGGGTGCCAGCGCGTTTCAAAACATAACGGAAATCATTGTCAATGCTGAGCCCGCCCGGATGAACATCTGTTCGGACGGGGCTCTCGAAGCCTGCCAGACTTCGCCATTCAGGGGGGCATGATAAACGAAATGGTTTTATTATTAAATAATTTACTAAAGCCCCTTTTTCTCTCTTGGTGCTTCTCTGCTTCCTTTGTACAATTCATATTCGAGTAAGCGACAATCAATGGTACTGGTATAAAATTCAATTCTTCTTTTTGCTTTCAAACCTATTTTTTTGGCAAGGTCTAAGTTGCCGGTAAACACATAACCGAAATAACCGCCGCATTTCTGTTTCATAAAATCGCCGATCTTGGCATAAGTGATTTCCAATGCTGCTACTTCACCCAAACGTTCCCCATATTCAGGATTTACAAACATGATCCCGTTCACATCCTGTGGAATTTCAGTTGCTGCAAAATCACAAACCTTAAATTCTATCAAGTTGGTAACACCTGCAGCTTCAGCATTTTTCTTTGCATTCTCAACAGCCCTGTCACTGTAATCTGTTGCGATGATTTGTAAACCTTGAACTTTAATAATTTGTTTTTCCAACAATTCTTTTTCTTTCAGATAAATATTTTGATCATATCCTTTCAAGTGCATGAATGCATAATTCGCCCTAAATAATCCCGGCCTTCTGTTGGTAGCAATTAACGCTGCCTCAATGGCTACTGTACCTGAACCGCACATGGGATTTACAAATGGCGAAACCCTGTCCCATCTCGTTGCATAAATAGTTGCAGCAGCCAATGCTTCCAGCATCGGAGCAAGTCCGGGAATTTTTCTGTATCCATGCCTTGCCAAAGAATCACCTGATGTATCAATAAATATTTCTGCTGATTCATTCTTCCAGAATAAATGAATAACGGCTCCGGTTAATTCCGAACCTGTTGATGGACGTGTACCTCTTTTTTCGCGAAGCCTGTCAACGATCGCATCTTTCACACGAAGATTGGCAAACATGCTGTTATTGATGGTCTCATTATTTACATTACTTGTTACCGAAAAATAACC
>CAIVCF010000203.1 GCA_903904335.1 uncultured Chitinophagaceae bacterium
CAAGAACCCTTGTGTACCATTTATCATCTGCAGGAATTACAAACCAGGGTGCATATTCAGTGCTGGTATGGCTTAGTGCTTCTGCATAAGCTTTCTGATAATCATCCCAAAATGCCCTTTCTTTCATATCGGCAACAGAAAATTTCCAGTTTTTCTTTGGGTCATCTACCCGGTCGATGAATCTTCTTTTTTGTTCATCTTTAGATACATGCAAAAAGAATTTTAAAATAATGGTTCCGTTCTCTGTCAGGTTTTTTTCAAAACGATTGATTTGATTATAACGAGTCTCCCAAAACTTTTTATCAATATCTTTTACAGAATGAATATGTGGTAATTTTTCATTCAGAATAAATTCAGGATGCACTTTTGTGATCAACACATTTTCATAATGTGACCGATTGAATATCACGATCTCACCCCTTGCAGGAAGTTCTTTATAATGCCGCCAGAAATAATCATGTGTTAATTCAATTGAAGAAGGTGATTTAAAACTGTACACTTTTACACCCGAAGGATTTAAGCCTGACATCAGGTGTTTGATCGTTCCGTCCTTGCCCGCCGCGTCCATCGCCTGTAATACGATCAGAATACTGTGTTTGCCTTCTGCATATAATTTATCCTGAAGGATGCTTAATTCTTCAATACCTTTTGCCACAAGTGTTTCGCCCGTTTTTTTATCAATGACTTTCTTCTTAATATCTGTTTTAAAGTCTTTCAAAGAAATTTTTTTACCCGGTTTAACTTTGAAATCATCTATGTTGATTAATGTTTTTGCAGCCATGACGGAAGATTTACGGTTAGTTTAAAATCGTTTTTAAAGATACAACTCTTCTATACTATTTTCTTTTTTCGCACCGAAGGTTTCTTTAGCTTACAACGTCTAACTATTTAAACAGGCATTCCTTGAATGAAACGGCACTGATACAGGAACTGAAACAGGGCAATGCGCAGGCTTTTACCCGATTGGTGGAAGCCTATCAGCATTTAGTGTACCATACGATTTTGAATATTGTTCAACAAACCGAAGAAGCAGAAGATGCAGCACAGGAAGTATTTGTGCAGGTGTATCAAAACATTAAAAGTTTCAGGGGTGATTCAAAATTGTCAACCTGGTTGTACAAAATTGCAGTTTCCAAAGCTTTGGATTATGAGCGTAAGAAAAAAACAAAAAAAAGGATCGGCTTTATAAAAAACTTAGTGGGCATTGGTACGAGAGAAGAAGAAACGATCAGCGATTTTCATCATCCGGGTATTGCATTGGATAATAAAGAAGCGGCCGCTGTTTTATTTAAAGCATTAAAACAATTACCCGAAACACAGCGTGTGGCTTTTACATTGATTAAGGCAGACGGATTGAGTTATGATGAAGTAAGTACAGTGATGAATGTTTCTGTAAAAGCAGTAGAATCATTGATGCACCGTGCAAAAGAAAACCTGAGAAAAATATTACACAACTATTATTCAGCAAATGATTAAATCATTTTTTATGAAGAAAAATATACAAGACATAGAAAAGATTCTCAACAGTTTTGACGGTATACAGACCGCTGAAGTAAAACCATTCTTTCATACCAGAGTAATGGCAAGGTTGGAAAAAGAAACGGCCGCAGAAAATACATGGATGCCCGTACGCAAACCTGTTTGGGTCATTGCCGTGTTGAGTTGTTTGTTGATGGCAAATATATATCTCATTTTTCAGCAGATTAAACAAACCAAAACGACTGATACAAGTGAAACTTCTTCGCTGCAAAACTTTGCAAGTGAGTATCATTTAAACGAAACAACCAATTACTGATAAATTTTTGTTATGAACAATATTGCTAAAAACAGATTATTGACCACCGTTGTGATACTGTTACTGCTGGCGAATATGGCGAGCCTGGGAACATATTGGTGGACAAGAGAAAAACAATTGCAACCGCCACCACCACCCGGCAACGGTGGCAGTGCGGCATCTGATTTTTTAATTAAAGAATTGAAATTAGATGCAAAACAACAGGCAGCCTATCAATTGTTGAAGGAAGAACATCAACAACAAACCAAATCGATTCGTGAAAATGTACGTGAATCCAGAAAAATATTTTTTGATCTCTTGAATAAAGATGCTGTCAATGCGGATGAATTAAAAAAAGCTTCTGAAGAGATCGGAAAAAATGAAGGTCAATTGCAATTATATACCTTTGAACATTTCAGAAAAGTAAGAGCATTGTGCAGTGAAGAACAAAGAAAAAAATTCGATTCCATCATTCAGCAGGTGTTGAGGATGATGGGCGGACAACAAGGAGGTCCTCCACCGCCAAGAAGAATGGAAGGAGATAACCCGCCACCGCCCGATCAAATGCATGATGGTCCACCACCTCCGGATAATCCACCACCAAAATAATTCCCCCTTTGTTGAAAACAAAAGTGATTGAATTGATCAATCACTTTTTTATTGAACAAGCGTTAACAAAATATTTTAAAATTACAGCAAAGGATTCTTTTCAGCATTGCATCTAATTTATAAACCTGACACCATGAAAAAATATTTTTTATCCGCTGTAATAGCCATAACGATTTTCACGATCGCCGTGTCCTGTTCAAAAGACACTGCAACAACAACATCATCAAGTAACACAACTACCGCATTGCCCGATGTATTTAAAAAATTCACATCTACCATACAGGGAACAACATTGCAGGTATATGTTGATGGTGATTATGTGGTGATAAAAACCAACGGTTTGCCCGATCATAAAAGCCCTTATTACAAAGGCACGCAATGGGCATCCACCATGTATGAAGCATATAACGGAACTAATCCTGCATGGAGCCAAAACCCTAATACCATTGCATCGCAGAGCCTTGTGTTCAAAATTCCGTTGAATCCTTCAAAGTCATCCAGTGCGAATGATACACCGCTCGGGCCAATGGGCGTTGCTATCAATGGTGTTGCTATATTTAACCAATATGCAGCAGGAAGAGTGGCATTGACTTCTGAAATCAATTCCTTCGATCAGTACAACGGCCATCCGCAACAAAACGGACAATATCATTATCATGTTGAACCAACTTATATTACCACCAATAAAGGAAAAGATGCATTACTTGGATTTTTATTGGATGGTTATCCTGTGTATGGTCCTACAGAAAACGGTAAAACATTAGTAAGTGCTGACCTGGATACCTATCACGGTCATACCGGTGTGACCGCAGATTATCCAAACGGAATTTATCATTATCATATCACTGCCGATGCGCCGTATATCAATGGTGTTGGTTTTTACGGAACGCCGGGAACAGTAACACAATAATTTCAACAAGAATAAATCATTCCTAAAAAAATAAACAATGAAAAAGCAGATCATCTTATTGATGGCCATCACCATTTTTGGTTATCAATCGTTAACGGCTCAACAAGGCTCTGAACAACAAGGTCCGCCCAAACCCCCAAGCATCGAAGACAGGTTAAAACATTTGGATGAAAAATTATCAAAAGAATTGACCTTGACTGCAGATCAGAAAACGAAAGTGGAAGCAGCTTACAAAGACTTCTTTGTAAAAGCAGATAAGCTACACGATAAAATGCCACCACCGCCACCACCACCTGCACCGGGCAATAAAGCAGAGATGGATAAATTAAGTAAGGAAAGGGACGAGAATATTCAAAAAATATTATCTGCTGATCAGTTTAAAAAATATGCGGAACTGGAAAAAACATTAAGACCCAAACCTCCCGGAAACCAACCACCTCCGCCTTCCGATAAAAAACAATAAGCTGCATGAAATATATTTTCATCATCATTACAGTAAGTGCTGTGTTGGCTTGCAGGGAAAATAAAAAATCACCTGAAACCCAACACAGGCTTCCGTTTTATAACACAGCCGATTTTACACCTCAGTGGATCGATCCATCTTCGGCTGAATATAAAAACATACACACCATTCCTGCTTTTTCTTTTACAGATCAAAACAATGAGACGGTAACAGATAAAAATTTTTCCAACAAAATTTATGTGGCAGATTTTTTCTTTACGGCTTGTCCGGGTATCTGTAAAAAATTAACAACAAATCTTACACTGGTACAAAAGGAATTTGTGAACGACAGCAATGTTTTATTGTTATCGCACAGCGTAACACCCGAAGCTGATGATCCAAAAAAATTAAAACAATATGCAGATAATTTTGGGGCAATGGATCATAAATGGTTTTTGGTAACAGGTGAACGTGATCAAATTTATTCGATAGCACGTACTGCTTATTTTGCAGATGAAGACCTCGGAGAAAAAAAATCTACTAACGATTTTTTGCACACAGAAAACATGTTGTTGATCGATTCGCATAAAAGGATACGCGGTGTGTATAAAGGAACATCGGAACTGCAGATCAAAAATCTAATAGATGATATTAAAATATTGGAGTTGGAAAAATGAAAAATTATTTCTTCATACTGATCATTTTTTTTCTCTCTTGTAAAAATGAGAAGACTGATGAAATGCGGCAACTGCAAGCTATTCAGCCTATTGTCATTCCGGCAATTAAAGTAATGCAAACAGATAGTTTGTTGCAACTTAAAAACGGTACCTGGTTCTATGCAGATACTTTGTTTTCAGGGACCATGGAGAACTATTTCCCAACGCATCAATTAAAAACAGCGCAGTCTTTTTATAAAGGAAAAGAAGAAGGTTGGTATTATTCTTATTATCCGGATGGTGTAAAAGAATCGCAGCGTTATTATCATGCAGGAGAAAAAGACAGTGTGCATACCGGTTGGTGGAATAATGGTAATATAAGATTCGAGTATCATTTTAAAAACGGCGTATACAATGGTGATTTTAAAGAATGGTATCAAAGCGGCAAACCATTAAAACATATCATTTATCAAAATGGTACTGAATGCAGTGGTAAGGGCTGGAGAGAGAATGGCAAATTATTTATGAATTATGTGATGAAAGATAATCGTCGGTATGGTTTGATGAATGCAGAATTATGTTATTCACTCAAAAATGAAAATGGAGAATTTGTCAGATCAACTTCTGATAAATTGAAATAACAAATTAAAAGGGCGGACATTCTGCTTCCTTGATTTTATTATCAAAAGGATGAATGTTCAATACAAAGTAAAAACCCCCGTTAAAAGTTTGCGTTCCTACTTTAAATGCTTTATAAAAATCAAGGCTGTGAAAGCCTAATAATAATGGCCCCATTTTAACGGCACCGCCCACCCATAACTGTCCTTGTGTATTATATTGAATGGGCAGATAAGTGCCCCAAAAATTTGTTTCCCATCTGGGTGTGATCGTTAATAGATTTAATTCTCTGGTCTTTAGTCTGGCTTGCGGTTGCGTTGAAAAAAAGTTCACACTTAATTCTCCGTTGATATAAAAATGATGACCGAGGTTTTTATCTACAGAGATGATCAACCTTGTTGGATTGGCAATGGTAAACTGCTTACTGATACTGTCGATGGTCGTAAAAACATTTGCCAAACTGTCTCTCAATTCTTTCACCGAACCAACATTTTGTAATTTGTTAAGCAAGCCTGTATCGCTGACATTCATGTTGGGATTTCTTGCAGAAAAAGAACTGGTAGAGGGGTTGAATTTATTAGTACCAATGTCCATGATGCTCACACCGATCTTCCAATCATAATTAGTGGCTGATAAAGGAGCTTTATCATATTCGTTTTGTTTCCTGAATAAATATTCTATTCCGATATTGAAATTCAATGCAGGCAATGTGTTTTTGATGAATGATTTTACATTACTTCCGATGCTTTTGGAAGAATCTGTCAGGTCATAATTCTGCGAATACTCAGCGGTAACAGCGCCTCCGGTCAGCAAATAATACAATTGATTGTTGTTGGATTGTTCTGAATAACTTAACCGCTGCACATTTGCATGTGCCCCGGAGATGCCGCGCATATATCCAATGGTTATTCCCCCTGTTAATCTTGATGATTCATTTTGTTGCAGCACCTGCGAGTAATTAAAATCAGCTTCTATCCAACCGCTGTTGGTAGTATAGCCTTCCAGATAATCAACTATTTTATTGGCATGTAAAAAACTTTCAGTGGTGCTGATCGTATCGGTGTAATAAAAGGGCGCAGTTTTAATAAAGTTATAAGTCCTTCCTCTCAAAGCAAAAGCAACTGCTTTGTTTTTATCGATAGCATATCTGCAATTGAAAAGATTGATATCAACTGTTGTATGTTGGTAACGCGATCTCAATCCGTTGGTGAATTGCATTACTGAACTGTCGTATTTCAATAAGCTGGTTTGGTTCACTACAAATAAACTGTTGCTGAAAGTTATTTGAGAAGATAAGATGGTGAGATCCCATTTATATGCAGCATTAGCGGTTGATGCCGGATTATTATACATGGCTGTTACACCGGCATAGGGAGATCCACTTACTGCATGATAGCTCTGCGCTTCAACTGTAGAAAACAAGAGCATCATTGAAAAACTAAAAAGAAATTTGATCGCAGTGTTACTCATCAGATCGAATGATGATCAAATGTATGAAACAGTTCAACCTAATATCTTTTTCAAAAAAAGAATATCCATCAGAAAAATATTCTTAAAAGGGTATCATAACTTTTCACCATGCTGACTCCAGTCCAAACCATCTTTTTCTTCATCAGCCGAAACTCTCAATGGCAAGATCCAATCTGTGATTCTTAATAAAATATAGGATCCGCCAAAAGCAAAGATCGATACACCAACAACAGCGATCACATGTACAAAAAATAATTTTGTTTCTCCGAATATCAAACCATTATTCACCACTGCACTGTTAATGCTTTTGTGTGCGAATACTGCCGTTAAGAGCATTCCTGAAATACCGCCAACACCATGGCAGGGAAACACATCCAATGTATCATCCAATGAAGTTTTTGTTCTCCATTCTACCATCAGATTACTCACAATACTGCTTACAATACCCACTGTTAATGCATGAGGGATACTGATGAACCCTGCTGCAGGGGTAATGGCAACCAGACCAACAACAGCACCGATGCAGGTACCCATGGCACTGGGCTTACGACCACGGATCGCATCAAATATGATCCATGCAAAAGCTGCAGCCGCAGATGCAGATGTGGTAGTGGCCAATGCAGTGGCGGCTAAAATATTTGCTCCCAATGCAGAGCCGGCATTGAATCCTAACCAACCAAACCATAATAATCCTGTACCTAACATCACATAAGTGATACGTGCCGGATTATGATTGGTTTCATTTCTTCCTTTTAAATAAATGGCACTTGCCAATGCAGCCCAACCCGCACTCATGTGAACAACAGTTCCACCTGCAAAATCCAATACACCGAATTTAGATAAGAGTCCGTCGGGATGCCAGGTGGCATGTGCCAAAGGTGAATAGATAAAGACACTGAATAATACGATGAATAAAATATAAGATGTGAATTTTATCCTTTCTGCAAAAGCACCTGTAATTAATGCAGGAGTGATGATGGCAAATTTGAGTTGATAAAAAGCAAATAATACAACAGGTATCGTTGCTGCTAATTTAATACTGCCGTCAGCAGAGGTGATAGGGCCACCTTCGATAACGCCCTTCATCATAAAAAAAGTGGAAGGATCACCGATGATCCCGCCGATCGATTTGCCAAATGCCAAACTGAAACCCACCACTACCCATAAAACACTGATCACCGACATGCAAATAAAACTTTGCAGCATGGTGGACAACACATTTTTTTTGCTCACCATCCCGCCATAAAAAAAAGCAAGACCCGGTGTCATGATCAATACCAAACCGGTTGCACAAAGCATCCAGGCAATATCTGCACCGACAAGGTCAGGATTTGGTTTAGCAGGTTTTGGCAGGCTTGGAAAGAAAAGGCTTAATACAATAATGGCCAATAAGAGTACAAAAGGGATAAGGGCTAAGCGTCGTGTCATCGACATAAACAAACAAAATTTAATTCGTTAGTTAAATAGATATTTTGCAAATATTGCAGCATATTTTTGAAAATCCATGACATATTTATTTTAATTATTTGAGAATATCTCATCTTTTTGGGTATAAAATAGAAAAGTCCCGATATTATCGGGACTTTTAATTCGTATATAAAATACAGTTTATTTTCTTCTCGGATAAACCTGCAAAGCTTTTTCTAAACAATCCATGGCTTGATTGATATCATCCAAATTCAAAACATAGGCTAACCTAACTTCCTGTTTACCCAATCTTTCGGTTCCATAAAAACCGGTCGCGGGGGCTAACATCACAGTTTGATCATTGTAATTGAATTCTTCCAACAACCACTGACAAAAAATATCTGCATCATCAATCGGTAATTTTGCCATGGCATAAAATGCACCGCCGGGATTGGGACAGAACACACCGTCCATCGCATTCAATCTTTTTACGATCAGATCTCTGCGGGATTTATATTCTGCTTTCGTGGTGTCGAAATAATCGGATGGAAGATCGATGGCAGCTTCACCTGCAATTTGTGCGAAAGAAGGCGGACTTAATCTTGCTTGTGCAAATTTCATCACCGCATCCAACAAACTTTTATTCTTTGTTACAAATGCACCGATCCTTCCTCCGCAGGCACTGTATCGTTTACTGATGGTATCCATCAGCACAACATTCTCCTCAACGCCTTTTAAATGCATCGCACTGATCTGTTTTCCTTCATAACAAAATTCACGATAGGCTTCATCAGAAAATAAATACAAATTATGTTTGAGGATCAATTCTTTTAATGCCAGCATCTCTGCTTCTGTATATAAATATCCTGTTGGATTATTGGGATTACAGATCACGATCGCTTTTGTTTTCGCTGTGATCTTTTTTTCAAACGATGCAATATCAGGCAATGCAAAACCGCTTTCAATATTCGAAGTAACGGGAACAACATTTACGCCTGCTTCCACTGCAAAACCATTATAATTCGCATAGAAAGGTTCGGGAATGATCACTTCATCACCCGCATCCAAACAAGCCATAAAACCAAATAAGATCGCTTCGCTGCCTCCGGTTGTGATGATGATCTCATTTTGTGTAACATCAATGCCAACGGTTTTATAATAGCTCACTAATTTTTTACGATAACTTTCATTACCCGCACTATGACTGTATTCCAGCACTTTGAAATGGCTGTTTCTTACTGCATCCAATACCAGTTTGGGTGTCTCGATATCCGGTTGTCCGATATTCAGGTGATATACTTTGATGCCTCTTTTTTTGGCAGCTTCTGAATAGGGCACCAGTTTTCTGATGGGGGAGGCGGGCATTAATTGTCCGCGTTTACTTATTTGTAACATGATACAAAGATAACAGCAGCCTTACAGCATACAAAACAAAAAACGCTGTTATCTAATAACAGCGTTTTAAAAATAAAAATTAATTCAATTAAGTTTTAGGTAATAATACTTCACCATCAATACTCAATGTAGTAGGTGTATCGATATTCGCAAATTTTACCGTCACTGTTTTATGGAACACGCCTGATAAAGCTGCATTGAACGTAACTTTTATTTTTCCCTGTGCCCCTTTCGCAATGGGTTGTTTGGGATAATCGGGAGTGGTGCATCCGCATTCGGCAGTAGCCACTTCAACTACCAATGGCCTGGTGCCCGTATTGGTAAAAGTGAAAGTATAACTTACCGGCGTTCCCTTTTTTATTTTCCCGAAACTGTGATTCATGCTGCTGAATTTTACAGCATCTTGTGCAAAACAGATCACTGAAACGAATAAAAAGGATATCAGGAAAATCTTTTTCATGCAACTGTTTATTTAATGATGATTAATTGGATGAAGGAGATTTTAATTTTTCAGTGGCTGCATTGGCAGGTGCCGGATTGGATGGGGGTGTAAATGTTTCTCCTTTAAACGTAACCACTTTGCTGATACCGCCGCTCAGATAGATGGTGGCTACTTTATTGAATATACCCATCTGGTCGCCGCTGAACCCCAATGTGACTTTGATGGTTTGACCCGGGCCGAATCTTTTTCCCTTTTCATATTCAGGTGTGGTGCAATGACATCCTACCTGCACATTTTCCAATGATGCAGAATCTATTCCGATATTTTTAATGAATACATCATACTTCACAGGTTTTCCAAATGTGATCTTTCCAAAATCATAATCGCTGTTGGTAAACTCAAACAATTTATTCACGTCTTTTGGCGCCACAGTTGTTTGCGCTTTGGCCATCGTCATCACAAAAAAAGCGGATAAAATAAAGGCAATTCTTTTCATACTTGATTTTAATTTAAAGTCGGGTAAAATTATAGAATTATATTTATCCAACAGGTTAAGGTTTCCCGAAAAATATCAATATCGGCTTCCGAAAATAATTGATTTTTATCAGTAAACTAAATCTTTGCACAGTCTGTCCTAACCGGATTTTCATAGATATCTTAATAATTATTTTTGTAGCATGGAACAAACAATTACCTTGGCATATAAAGACGATATGCTTTCTTACGAAGGATTTAGAAATCAGGTGCTTGAAGATTACCGTATCGCAATGGTAAGCAGAGAATCAAGTTTAATTGGCCGCCGTGAAGTATTGACCGGTAAGGCCAAATTCGGCATTTTCGGTGATGGTAAGGAAGTGGCACAGATCGCTGCATCTAAATTTTTTAAAGCCGGTGATTTCAGAGCAGGATATTATCGCGATCAGACATTCATGTTTGCTGCAGGACTCGCAAGCGTGGAACAATTCTTCTCTCAATTATTTGCTGATCCCGATCTGATGAATGATCCATTCAGTGCAGGCAGACAAATGGTATCGCATTTTGCAACAAAAACAGTGGATGAGAACGGTAATTGGTTAGATCTTGCCAACCGTAAAAATATTTCTTCCGATATGGCTCCTACGGCATCACAAATGCCGAGAGCATTGGGTTTGGCATTTGCTTCCAAATGTTTCAGGAATACTCCTGAATTACAGTCTTTCGATTCTTTAAGTCATCACGGCAATGAGATTTGTTTTTGTTCCATCGGCGATGCTGCCACCAGTGAAGGACATTTCTGGGAAACCATTAATGCTGCCGGTGTGTTACAGGTTCCATTAGCAGTTTTTGTTTGGGATGATGGCTATGGTATTTCTGTTCCCAAATCTTATCAAACAACCAAAGGTTCTATTTCTGCGGCATTGGAAGGCATGCAGAAAAAAGCAGATACAAACGGTATTGAAATTTATAAAGTGAAAGCATGGGATTATGCAGGCATGTGTGAAGTGTTCGAAGATGCTTTGCAGAAAATGCGTGAAACACATACGCCGGCCATCTTTCATGTGGAAGAAATGACACAGCCGCAGGGTCATTCCACCAGCGGTAGTCATGAAAGATATAAAGACCCTAAACGTTTGGAATGGGAACGTGAATGGGATTGCATCAAGAAATTCAGGGAATGGATCGTTGCCAATAATATTGCCACGCATGAAGAATTGAATACGATCGATTACGAATCGAAAGAGTATGTGCGTGATGCAAAAGCAAAAGCATGGGACAAATTTTTATCACCTATCAGAGAAGATGTTGCCAAAGCTGCAGAAATGATCAGGTCGATCGTAGTGAGTGATATGGACACGTACAATTATGTACAGCAACTGGCAGCAGAATTACAAAATAATGTAGAACCTTTAAGAAGAGACATACTGCATACTTTATCATTGGTGATGGAAGCTGCATCTTATTCTCCTTCCATCGAAGAATTCAAAGAATATTATAACCGATTGTTGAAAGAAGGCCAGCAATTATACAGTTCGCATTTGTATAATGAAGGTCCTAAAAGTGCATTGAATGTGGAGGTCATCAAACCCTTGATACAATTTGATGCACCCACTGTAAACGGGTATGAAATATTGAACAGATATTTTGATATGCTGTTCCAGCATGATCCAATGGTATTTGCATTTGGAGAAGATGTAGGGCAGATAGGAGATGTGAACCAGGGCTTTGCAGGATTGCAGATAAAACACGGAACAGAAAGGATTTTTGATACCGGTATCAGAGAACTGACCATCATGGGACAAGCCATCGGCATGGCATTGAGAGGATTGAGGCCGATCGCTGAAATACAATACTTAGATTATTTATTGTATGGATTACAGCCATTGAGTGATGATGCATCTACTACACATTTCAGAACAAAGGGACAACAATCATGTCCTATCATCATTCGTACACGCGGTCATCGCTTGGAAGGTATTTGGCATAGCGGCAGCCCGATGGGCATGATCATCAACGCACTTCGCGGCATGTATGTTTGTGTGCCGAGAAATATGGTGCAGGCAGTAGGTATGTATAATACATTATTAAGAAGCAATGATCCTGCCTTGGTGATCGAATGTTTGAACGGTTATCGCTTGAAAGAAAAATTACCGGGTAATTTATTAGAGTTCAATGTGCCCTTAGGCATTCCTGAGATCATCAGAGAAGGAAATGATATTACTGTTGTCTCTTACGGATCGACATTGCGTATCATCCAGGATGCAGCAGATCGTTTGGAAAGATTCAATATCAGTTGCGAGATCGTGGATGTACAAACTTTATTGCCTTTTGATATTCATCATATCATTCTCGAATCACTCAAGAAAACAAACCGCATTGTTTTTATTGATGAAGACGTTCCCGGCGGTGCCGCAGCCTACATGTTCAATAAAGTGATGGAAGAACAGGGCGGTTATCAATGGTTGGATGTTGCAGCCAGAACCATCACAGCCAAAGCACACCGACCATCCTACGGAAGTGACGGCGATTATTTCAGCAAACCCAATGCAGAAGAAATATTCAATACCATTCAGCAGATGGTGAATGAATGATTGCTTGATAATATACTACAAAGAGTCAGCCATCTCGCAGATGCCTGACTCTTTTTTATTTCATCCATTCAATTGAACGAGCATCATGATCTCAGCTATCAGAAGAGTTAAGCGCAGCGTCTCTTCTGATTTATAATAAGAATCAGACTAAGTCTGATTTTCATTGTATAATACTGAGACACCCTTCGGAAGTCTCAGTATAGCGGAGTCATCCATTCAATTAAACCAGCATCATGATCCTTGCGGCACCTGCATAGTTTACAGGTTCGATCAGATCAGCCCTAACCGCAACGCCGAATTCAACACCCACAGTTAATAGCAGGCTGTCATCATCGGACATCCTTGCGTCACCCTGCATTTGCAAACTGAGCATTTGCTGGGGGCAAATCTCTTCCGTACTCAGCCATGCGGTAGCATGATCGGCACGCCTTAGCAGTATTTTTTTATTGACCGGAGCATATTTTTTCGATCTTTCATCATATTTCATATCAGGAACAACTCCCAGTACAGCGATCAAACGGAATAAAGAAAATCTGCCCGGCACATATACACTGATATGGGGGAATAATTGCGGAACAAGAACAGTAGCAGAAAGCTCATTTCGATTGATACTGCATTGCAAAGGATGTTTGATAATGGAATTGAAACCCGTTCCCATCTCCAAATTAAATCCTTCCAGCAGTTGCCGGTAGCGGGAGATCAAAACTACTCTGCGCCCCCAATCATTTGTTGTATCCAATTTCTGGATTCTGCTGCAAACACCCGTAAGCCTGCTTTGAAAATTCGAATGGTCTAAATGTGTCAAGCCTGTCATTGCCAACTTGATATTTCTGGCTGTAGTACTTGCCCCTCCGAATTCAGCGTTCAATTTCCGGGTATTGGTAAAAGCGGCAGACCTCTTGATCTTGTCTTTTGATGCGCCGCCCTTGGTTCTTAGGATGATCTTATCTGAACCTTTTCGGGTATAGGCAGAGAGTCCGCCTACACTTCCTGTAAAAGCAATATTACCTTTTAAATTTGCCATAAGCATCGTTTAAAGATGGATGGATCTAAACATCATTCAGCAGTATAAGCATATTATATACTGCTTCAGGGTTTAGTATTATATGTAAATATAATAAACTATAATTAATTTATAATAGATCCGTATATAAAACGTGTTTCATTATAACGGATCATAGACGGATTATACACGGGTTATACACGGGTCATCTAAGAATATATCAGCCTTGTATTATAAAGTAATTACGGCGTCATGTACAGTGTCTTGTACTGAAAAAACTTTACAGGTTAGGCGATATTCCTGATATGGCTTTACATAGTAAAACAATATTACTAAAATAGCTTTACAGGTTCAATCATTCTGGCGAGCGTAAATGAATAAACCATAGTTTATCATATATTCTCAATTCTTTATCTTCCCATTATGTTTTGCAAAACATACTATATCAGTCTTGTCATATTTTTTTGTGCAGTACATGCATTAGCTCAACCAACAAATAACGGTTTCAAAAAAGCAGAAGGCCTAAACAGCAATGTGGTGTATTCTGTGATGCAGGACAGTAAAGGGTTTTTATGGGTAGGTACTGAAGCAGGGGCAAGCAGGTATGACGGATATCAATTTACACATTACACCATTGAGGAAGGGCTTGCAGATAATGATGTATTTCAGATAAGAGAAGATCACAAAGGAAGGATCTGGTTTTTAACTTTCAACGGTAAACCTTCTCTTTATGAAAACGGACATATTTTAAATGCAGCAAATACTTCCTGGCTGCGTGACATTCAGCCGAAGAAATTAGCAAAGTATTTTTTAGACGATAAAGCAAACAGCATCTGGTATGTTACTTTAGATACAGCTTATCATATCGTAAATGATAAAGTAACAGAAAAATTTGCCCCGCAGCAATTACCGGAATTACCCCAAAACATACAAAGCCTCACTATTTATAATGATACTGTTTTTTTAGTATGCAATTCACAAGTATATAATACCGTTACACATAAAGCTGTATTTTTTGACAGCGATAAAATGATGTATGCAAGCAATGCTTCTACAGATATAAGCGATGAGCATTTGTTTTATATTTTCAGGGATACAATCTATTATTTTTCTCTAAAAACTCATGTCAATAAAACTGTATTGCCCGTTCCCGGCAAGGATATTTTTTTAGTAGTCATAAAAACCGATCATTCCGATACAATTCTCATCAGCACAGTACATCATTTATATAAATTCAATACAAAAACCCGGCAGCTTACAGATGCGAATATCAGCAAGATAAATTCGGTCACCTATGTATATAAAGACAGAGAGGGTAATACATGGCTTTCTTCGCTTACAAAGGGCTTGTTTATTAAAGAAGCTGCGGCTAACAAAAAATTGTTTAAAATCAATGCTGCGGGCCTGCCGGATAATATACCCTGTTATTCATTCAGCAAAGTGGGGAATGATCTGTACATAGGCTATGATGATGGCTATTATATTACTGAAAAAGGGAGAGCGTCTTACACGCATACGCTGAACGAAAATAAGTATATGGGTAAAGTGCAGCAAATATTCAGGTTCAAAAATAGATTGTACTGTTCTTTCAGCCATGGTGTCATTACAGAATTGGGCAGCAATAAAATACATCCTAAATTCTCTGCAAAAGATATTGCTGTCAAAGAACCTTATTTTTATGTGGCAAGGTCTCTAGGGCTTGCAAAAGTGTATAATATTTTTGAAACAAAGAAAGGTGTAAATAAGATTCAGGAAAAGTATTCGATTTTATCAAATCAAAGGATGAGCAAACTATTGCTTAATTCTGATGATAGTTTATTTACAGGCGGAGTATTGGGATTGCAGTTATTTGTACATGAAAAACCAATCAATCCATTTCCATGGCAAAATAATATTACCAACGCATCTATTACTAAAATTATAAAAACTGCTGATAATCATATTGTTTTTTCGACTGAAAATATGGGACTGGGAATTATATGCAAAGACAGTATTTATACCATTACCAAACAAAACGGGTTATTTAGTAATTCTGTCACTAAAATTTGCAGCAGTCAACCGGGTTTAGTGTGGGTAGTAACTGCAAAAGGCATTGATAAATTAACTTACAAAATAGCCGGAAACAAAACGTTGAGTTATACTATAGAAAATTATAATTGGATATTAGATAAAGACAATCAAACCATCAACGATATTTTACAAAGCCACGATACGCTTTTCCTTGCCACGGATAAAGGGGCATATTATCATCTTTTAACATAAACCCCGTCTGCTTATGTTCCTGACGTGTATATAAATACTGTAAGCATTAACG
>CAIVCF010000204.1 GCA_903904335.1 uncultured Chitinophagaceae bacterium
ATCAGGGCACCAAGTTTGAAGCTTTCAAAGCCTTTGTCCAGTTTGTCGCGTTTACTTGTACCTGCTTTGCCGTAATGTTCGTCCTTAAATTCTGCAAGTGTTTTAATATTTTTATTTGTTTTCATAATGCAGCCTCTATGAAGTTTACAGCAACCATGCACATTCAATGAACGCTAAGAAAACATAACCCTCAGAATTTTTAAAATATCTTGTCCTGTTTCAACATCTAAACTTCCCAATAATTTTTTTAACCTGCTTTTATCTACACCTCTGATTTGATCCAACATAATTTGACCCTCTTCACCTTTAAAATTAGAATACACTCTGCTGGGATAACTTTTCTGAGTATGCGTAAGTGGTGCTATTAATACAGTATTTAATGTATTGTTCATCGCCTGAGGTGAAATAATCACGCAGGGTCTTTGTTTGTTTATTTCACTGCCTATTGTGGGTTCTAATTCAACTACCCAAACATCGAATTGCTTACATTTTTTATGAGAGATTATTTTTGACATGCCTGTTTATTACCAAGATTTATCGAATTTATTTGCCATTCCTTCAAATACATCTGTTTCAGGCATCTCTCCTTTTTCAATAGCGGATTTAAACTGCGCTTCCCATGTAGACAAATCGAGATTCAAAATCGGTCTTTTTTTCTTTCTGAGTTGTGTTGGTTTCAGAACAATGGAAGATTCGTCATTTAAAGAAACTTCTATCTCTTGTCCATCAACAATATTCAGTTTATCTATGATTTCCTTTGTTAATAAAACCCCTCTCGAATTACCTATTTTACGTAAAGTAGTATGCATTATTATATGTGGCATCAGAAATATTTTTTACTAAGTTATAACTTTTGCACGTTATAACAATCACGGCTTTAAAAATGCAGGCATTTTCTCCCAAATTTCACGTCCAAAGGACCCCTTTGGGGCAAAGGACCGAACGAATACAAAGTGCGCAACGTTTCGCCCTACCCGCGATTTCCGATTAACGTCTTTCTTCACCTTCTACCCTCCACCAATGGATTGATTGTTTTTTCAGATTGAACTGACTTCCCGACTTCTCCCGACTAACGATTCACGATCCTTTGTTTCACGCAAAGGACGCAACGAATACAAAGTGCGCAACGTTTCGCCCTACTCGCGATTTCCGATTAACGTCTTTCTTCTACTTCCCCCTCTACCTTCCACCTTCTACCTTCCACCTTCCCCCTGTCTTTCTTCTTCTTGCCTCCCGACTCCTGACTAATGACTCCAGACTTTCTCCCTCTTGCTTCTTGTCTCTTGATTCTTTTTCCGCATCTTCCCCTACTTTTGATTCAAATTCATTTGTAACGTGAAGTCCTTTATAATAAACATATTCATTCTTTTGTTTTCAACTATATATCTGCATGCCCAAACCATCCCTGTTGGCATGCCCATCCTGGATGAATCTTTACGTACACTGCAATTACAAGGAAAACTGGATATAAAATATTCGCTCTCTTCACGCCCTTTTTTTACAGATAAAACATTGACCACAGACAGTATCTACCGCCTCATCGATCCCAACAGCGATATCAGATCTGTTAGAAAATATTTCAATAAAGAAAGAGGTGTTTTTGAATTATTGCCGCTGACATTTGAATCTGAATACAATAGTCATCATCCCTATGGCTGGAACCATGCCGGCATGATCGATGCAAAGGGAATTCAGGGATTTATTTCTACAGGATTTTTTGCATCTTATGGTCCGCTCAGTGTTCAGTTTAAACCCGAAGCGGTCTATGCTGCCAATCCCGATTTTGAATACAGTACACAATATGGCGCCCCAACAAAAGGACCATATAAACATGTTTTTGCAGGACAATCCAGTATCCGTTTGAATGTAAATGCCATTTCTTTTGGTCTGTCTACCGAAAATATGTGGTGGGGACCGGGTATTCAAAACTCATTACTCATGAGTAATAATGCACCGGGGTTTCTTCACTTGACTTTGAATACAACAAGGCCAATTAAAACAGCCATTGGTAATTTTGAATTTCAGTTGATTGGGGGGAAGTTAACGGAGGATACTAGTGTATTGTTAGAGAATAAAGATCTGACTACTTTTTATTATGCGCAGAATAATTATTTGGGATTACCTCCTGACCCCAACTTAGACAGCCTCAGTTGGCGTTATGTAAATGCGCTAACAATATCTTATAATCCAAAATGGATCAAAGGATTATTTTTTGGTTTTAATAGGGTTGCTTATACTTATCACAACTATATTGGAGAGCATGACGGTTTTATTCACAATTATTTACCTGTTTTTATAGGGCTTTTCAGAAGCGGCGGTACATATTCTAATGGTTCGCAACATTTAAAACAGATGATTTCTGTTAACGCCAGATATCTTTTTCAAAGAGCACATGCAGAAATATATGCCGAATATGGCTGGAATGACAATACACAAAACTTACGGGATTTTTTAATGAGTCCGGAGCATGCTGCTGCTTTTACGGTCGGAGTAAAAAAAATGTTCTTG
>CAIVCF010000205.1 GCA_903904335.1 uncultured Chitinophagaceae bacterium
AATTATTGCAGGTGCCGGTGGTGCCGCACATTTACCCGGCATGGTGGCTTCTATCAGCACATTGCCTGTTATCGGTGTTCCGATCAAATCAAGTAATTCTATTGATGGGTGGGATTCTGTTCTTTCCATTTTACAAATGCCAAATGGTATTCCTGTTGCAACAGTTGCATTGAATGCAGCAAAAAATGCAGGCATTTTAGCTGCTGAAATTCTCGGCACAAATGATGAGAATATTTCTGTCGCGTTACAGAACTATAAACAACAAATGCAAAACGAAGTCCTGCATAAAGCCGAAAAATTAAAAGGCGATTGGACAAATGAGTTTGATATTTAAAATTGCTTGAGTTTGTTTTTTGTTGCCAACATTTGCATTTCATGGCATCACCTGTTGCGTCGCACACTTCATTGTTCTATTTTCATATCAGCAAGTTTTAAAAGTTAGCAAATATTTTAATTATGCCAGATATTAATAAAAGCTCTCGACATTCAAAAATAACAGGCGACTTTGCAGAATCACTCGTTTTATATTGGCTTTCAAAACACGGATTTGAATCAGCCAAGGTTGATCATACTGGAATTGATTTAATAGCAAAAAATCCAATCACTGATGAATTAATGGGAATTTCAGTTAAAAGCAGATCAAGGCTAACTGGTACTGAAAATGAAGACTTAAATATTCCTAACGATAATTTCGAAAAAGTAGACAAAGCATGTGTAGCATTTGGGTGTAAGCCTTACTTCGCTATTTTAATAGATGCATCCGACACGATAAATGTTTTCATTGTAAGTAAAGAAAAACTTTTATCAATATTTCCAATGGGCAAATCTGTTTCAGCCTGGAAAATGAGAGAAAAGAATATAGATGATTACAAAAAGGATAAAGATGTAATTCTATTTAAGTTTGAATATAAAACTCTCAATTGGTGGAAATAATCACCCCAAACTCCTGCGCCAATCCTTTACTTGCATCATAAATAGATTGAATCCATTCTTCACCAAACTGCGCATACAATAAAGAAAAGTTTTCCTGTCTTTCCTGTAAGCTATCCGCAGGAAATAATTCGTGCTTTAGTTTTTCTATTTGCCTTTGTTGTGTTTCGAAATTTCTTTTTTCTGCACGAAGCAGTTTCTTTTCTAATGCAACGAGTTGCTTTAAAGCCTTTGCCTGCAAAGCTTTCGTGTGGTCAGACAAAGTTGTATCAATAGTTCCGGCTGCAACTTGCAATTGCTGATAGATTGCATTTATATTTTCAATTTCCTTAGAAATATCTAATTGTTTGGAAGATTCTTTGCGAACTAATTCATTCAATAATGCATCTTGCTTTTTAAATGAATCTTCAATGGTAAATCCTAATTTATGCAATCGTTCTTGTTGCGCTTTATTCATCCACAAAAAACTGTTTCGCAAGATCAGCATCGGATAAGGCACAGCAACTTTTTCAAATACTCTTTTTAATTCTAACCAATACGCTAACTCTCCGCCACCGCCTACAAATGCAATATTCGGTAATGCCGTTTCCTGAAAAACACCACGAAGAATTACATTAGCACTGAATCTTTCAGGATGATCTTTTAACTCAAGAAAAATTTCATCTTTACTCCAAATCAAGTTCAAACTTGAAACTTGAAACTTGTTACCTGTAACTTCAATCCTTTCTCTTTTATCATCGATCAGATAAAACAAATTCAGTTCTCTGCCACCTGTTTGTACTTTGTAATGTTTACTTAGATCAGCGATCGTTTCTTCCACTGCTTTGTGAGAGAATTGTTCCGTTAATTCTTTTTCAATGACAGATTGAAATGATCTTTTTAATTCCGCATTATCAGGAATCAATATCAACAGGCCAAAATCAGCAAATAATTGATTCACTAATTCCAATGTTGCCTGCTGGATGGTTTTACCTTCTGTATACACTTGTTTGAAAAGATCGGTCAATTCTTTACCATAGGAATGGATACCGATCTGTCCATGGATCAAACCGATCATTCGAATGAAATCTTTATCCACTTTCATTCTGCCGACTGCACCTGTTTGTTTTGTGTTCCAATTGATCTTTTGTCCGCCCAAATTAATAAAACCCAATTCATCCAAGTCTGCATCTTCACTTCCCATATAATACACAGGAACGAATTTATTCTCCGGCAATTGAAGATTCAATTCATCGGCCAGTTTAATGACATGAATGATCTTATAAATAAAATATAATGGCCCGGTAAAGATATTCGGCTGATGTGCCGTAGTAATGGTGAAAGTATTTTCTGAAAGTAATGCCTGCAGGCTTGCTTCCTGCTTGGCTGATAAAGATATAGTACTGTATTGCTTTCTTAATTCGTCCACCAATAAAGACCGGTTGGTGTGAAATTGTTTTCTGGCAATGATGGATCTTTTTATTCCTTCAACAGATACCTGATAATTATAAAAAGGTTGCAACTGTTCATGCTGCTGCAGATAATCAGTTGCGATCTTTGTAAAATAACCTGTTCTTTGGTATGCTAAATAATGAAACGTACGATCCATATCGAAGAATAAAAGTACTGATTAGAAATTACGAATTGCGATAAGTTTGATGTACTGTCATTAATTAAATCTGTCAGGATCAAACGGTCCTATATCCATGCTCAACGGTTGTTCATTTACTATTTCACTGATCAATTTACCGGTACCTGCACCCAGACTTAATCCCAGCATCGAATGCCCTGTTGCCATCACCACATTCTTCCATTTATTTGTTCTTCCCAAATAAGGCAATCCGTCTGCACTGCAGGGGCGAAAACCATACCAGATCTTTTCAACCGGCGGAACAGCGATATCAAACTCCGGATAAAATCTTCTCACCGCTTTTAATAAACCTTCTACCCTGTTCATTCGCGGTGCTGTTTGGGTAGATGTTATTTCCATCGTTCCGCCAAAACGGATCTTGTTGCCATCCATCGGCGTCAACGCAACTCTTCCTTCCACCAAAACAGCAGGATGATTTATTGTATAAGGAGAATCTTCCAATGTAACAGAATAACCTCTGCCCGGCATCAAGGGTAATTTCAAATTTATCTTTTCTGCCAATTCCCTGCTCCATGATCCTGATGCGATAATTACCGTATTAGCATCATATACTTTTTTATCAGTGAAAACTTTTGTGATGGATTTGCTATTCTTTTCAAAAGAGACCACTTCTTCATTGCAGACGATATCAACACCAACATTTTTTAAATGTTCCAATAATTGCTGCATTAATTTATTGGGGTATAAATGTGCATCGCATTTAAAATACACTGCGCCCAATCCGTTTATTTTTGTTTGTGGTTCTTTATTCTGCAGTGCTGCATAATCCAATAACTCCGTATCAGTTAATCCCAAAGCATGTGCTTTCTCAACGGTATGCTTTGCATGCTCTTTTGCTTTTTCTGTTTGAAATATTTCCAATAAGCCTTTGTGTTCATACGCAAATTTGAATTGCGGTAAGCTTGTCCATTCTTCATATAACCGCTGACTGAGTAAAGCTATATCACGTAATGGAACTGCTGCTTTCGCTACTTTTTCATCAGTAGCACTGCGCATGAATTTTAATCCCCAATCGATCAAACTCTTGCTGAATCTCGGTTGTACATAGAACGGGCTTGTTGAATCGAACATCCATTTCAATCCCTGTAACACAATGCCGGGCGTTGCCAATGGAATAAAATGACTCGGACAAACATATCCTGCATTACCATAAGAGCAGTTGTCTGTAATATCTGTTTTATCAATTACGGTAACTGCATGTCCGCTCTGCTGCAAATAATAGGCGCTGCTCAATCCGATGATGCCGCCGCCGATGATAATTACTTTACTCATGCTGATACAATTCTTATTTTTTGTCTTTTGTTATTTGTCTGATGAAATTCGTTTCATTACTGTCGAAAGGCGTTCCGTCTTTTCTGAAAATATCATGAAACCATATCGTTGGTTCAGGTGAACCTTCTTTACTTCCCCATGGAAAAATGGTATTGCTCTTACCGCTCACGAGTCCCCAATTGATCGCTGCGACGTTGTTTCTTTTGAAGATGGGTAAATGCGTAATAAAAAGGCTGTTATTTTTTCTTGCCATGTATTCGGTACAAACAATGGGTCGTCCTATCTTTTGTAAAGTATCAATTGCTTTTTTCAAAGAACTGGTATCCCCATAATTATGAAATGAAATAACATCCGAATGTTCGAGTTGATATCTATTGATGGAAGGATAAGTTTCAAACCAAACACCGGCAGTTAATGGTTGTGATGGTCTAACTGTCCAAGCCCATTGAAATATTTTTTTTAGTAATGGTAAAGAAGTTAACCCATAATCGCTGTTAGCAGGTTCATTATACAGATCCCACAATAAAATCCTTCTATCATTTTTAAAAGTGGTGAGAATATCTTTTACATAATCTTCCAGATAATTCCATTTAGTGCTGTCGTTATGAATGGATCTCGCCGGGCTCCGCATCCAGCCTGAATTGTGTACGCCAAGTTTTGGTTCAGGTTGTTTACCAATTTTTGGTTCTTCATTCCAACAATCATCAAAGAAAACAAACAATGGTTTGATATGATGTTTCGAAGCGATACTTAAAAATATATTGATCCGTTGTTTAAATCCTTTTGCATCATTCTTCCAGACAAGGTCATGCAAAAAAACACGCATGGTATTCATGCCGATATTCTCTGCCCATCCCAATTCACGATCACTGGTGGCTGTATCGAATGTTTCTGCCTGCCACATTTCTAATTGATTGATGGCAGTGCTCGGTAAAAAATCACTTCCCACTAACCAACCCTGTTGTTTATACCAATTATCCGCTTTCTCTACTGACCAAATATTTGACTGTGCATGCAATAGTAAAAATGCAAAACAAAAAATGCATAATGTAATTATCTTTTTCATTTCACTGAAAATTTATAGATGGTCGTCTGAAAATAATTTTCTCCCGGTTGTAAGATCGTTGTTGGGAAGGATGGCTGATTAGGTGAATCAGGATAATGTTGTGTCTCCAAAGCCAATCCGCCATGCTGCAAATAATGCTGCCCTCTCTTTCCCGTTAATTTCCCATCTAAGAAATTACCCGAATAAAACTGAATGCCGGGCTGTGTTGTAAATATCTCCATATAACGGCCGCTGGCAGGATGATACAGTGAACCCACGCATGCCAATACATCAGGCTTTTTGTTCAACATCCAATTATGATCATAACCGCCTTTGACTTTCTCTATATCAAATCCAATTCTTTTTGATTTATTAAAATCCATCGGCGTTCCTGCAACAGCAAGCTGTTTTCCTGTCGGGATCAATTCTTTATTCACTTCAGTGAACTGATCCGCATCTAATTGTAATTCGTGCTCTAAAATATTATCATCAGTTCCTGCCGATAAATTAAAGTACGTGTGATTGGTTAAATTAATGGGAGTTGCCTTATCTGTTGTGGCTTTATAAATGATCTTCAGTTCGTTGTTGGAAGATAATGTATACAGCACTTCTGTTTTTACATTTCCGGGAAACCCTTCTTCGCCATCCTTACTTTCATACGATAATAATAATGAGGTATCGCTTGCATGTACCACATTCCAGATCACTTTATCAAATCCTTTCAAACCTCCGTGCAGTGTATTCTTTCCATCATTGGCTGCCAATTTGTATTCCATCGTATTGAGTTTGAATTTCGCATGGGCAATGCGGTTGGCATATCGTCCCACCAAACAACCAAAGTATGGATTGTCTTTTTGCAGATAACCACTTAATGAATCGAATCCTAAAACAACATCACCCATCTGCCCGTTTTTATCCGGCACATTAATGGAAGTAATCGTTCCGCCGTAATTCAAAATAGCAACACTTACATTATTATGATTAGTGAGTTTGAATTGATACACTTCTTTACCATCGATATTTCCGAAAAGATATTTTGAAACATTTGAATTGTCGGAAGATGACAGATCATTATTTTCTTTTTTCGAATTCTTACATGAGAAAAGAATGACAACACCACACAACATAAATGAAAAGATATTATTCATTGCAACTGATTTAATAATTCAATTTTATTTCTTTGATCTTAGTGGGCAACCAAACCTGCATTTGATTATTACCTCTGTTACACCAGGTATAATATGGAATGGCAGTGATGGTCTTATTTTCTGTCTGAACAGTTGTGCCGTTATTTGAAACAGAAATAAAAGGCACAGTTGCGGTTAATGCAGTGACCGATTCATTCAATATTTGATAGGGCTTTGTGGAAAAAGCAGTTTGATCAGGAACAATAAAATCAAATGCATTGCTGCTGTTATCTTTTCCTTCTACACAATACACCAATGGTCCGCGTTGCAAAGCGATCCGCTCTCTGTTGAATGGCACACTGTCTTTTGACACGATTTGATGTACACGCATCGGAATGCTGTATTCGATCACATCGCCTTTATTCCAAATCCTTGAGATGACGGCATACCCGTTTTGCAAATGGAAGGGCTGCTCTTTTCCGTTTACTGTAATGACAACCGTTTCTAAATGACTGTCAGCAAAATGATACAGGTCGCCCGGAACAGGTGCTCCATTCACCCAACCGGGTATTCGAACTGCTATATTGAAGTTCGCTTTTGTAAGCGGATCGACCTTTATTTTTATATCACCATCCCAGGGATAATTGGTTTCTGTTTTTATACTTACTGAATTTTTATCTAAATGGATCACCGTATTACTTCCTACAAATAAATTCACATAGATACTGTTGGATGATCTCGCATAAATATAATTACCTAATGATGTGACCAATCTTGCAATGTTTGCAGGGCAGCAAGCTGTTCCAAACCATTCGGCCCTTTGGTGTTCTCCTGTTGATGCCAATGGATTATCATAAAAGAATTTATCGCCGCTTAAACTCAATCCATCCAATGCACCATTATATAAAACCCTTTCCAGCACATCCATGTATTTACTTTCTCCTGTCAATAGATTCATTCTTTGATTCCATAATACCATTCCAACTGATGCACATGTTTCGCAATAAGCCTGTTCATTGGGCAGATCATAATCAACACTGAAACCTTCATTGGTTCCCGCAGAACCAATACCACCGGTAACATACATGTTTCTGTACACCACGTCTTCCCAAACTTTTTTCATGGCGTTTACGTATCCGGCATCGCCTGTCTGCACTGCAACATCAGCTGCACCGGTATACAGATACATCGCACGAACTGCATGGCCTGTGATCTTGTTTTGTTCTTTCACCGGTAAGATATCCTGCCAGTAAGCAGGTGTTCCCCATCCTTTACCGTTATTATAACCATGACCCCGTTGTTGTAAATACCAATCGGCTAATTTTAAATAGTGATCATCATTGGTAGCCTTGTATAATTTCACCAATGCCAGTTCTATCTCTTCATGGCCACTGATCCAATACCTGTTTTGTAAACGAAATGTTGAATCGATATTATTTGCCACGCGAATGGCAACATCCAATAATTTTCTTTTGCCCGATACATTATAATATGCAACAGCTGCTTCGATCAAGTGACCGGCATTATAATCTTCATGCTTTTCAATATCGGTCCAGCGTTTATTCACATCACTCAGCGTAAAATAAGTATTCAGATATCCATCGGGTTGTTGCGCAGCTGCAATGATATCTATCCATGCATCAATCTTATTTTGCAAAGCCGTATCAGCTCCGTTCTGCAAAGCATAAGCCATTGCTTCCAATGCTTTGAACACATCTGAATCATCATAATAGATCCCTTCGTGCTTCTCTCCTTTTTTTCTGGCTACTTTTTGGAAATTGCGGATACGCGGTGTTTTGATCTCTGTTTGATTGATACAAACCGGGATGGTCACTTTTACAACTGTATCGATCTTCGGTTTCCAGAAATGATCGGTAATATTTACTTTGGAAAAATTAACCGCTTCCATTTTTTGCAAGGACGATTGTGCGGATAATTGCTGCACTGTCATCCATAAAAAACAAAGGATCATTCTTTTCATAGTGTATTCATTTAAGACGATTAGATCACCTGAAATCCAAATGCATAAGGATCATCATCGGTATCAATGGAAATCGTATTGTATCCATAGATCCTTGCCCAACCTTCAATGCTCGGACGGATCGCAGGCTTACCGTTCACAGTTGTTTCTTCTTCAATACGGCCGATGAATTTTGAACCGATGATACTTTCATGAATGAATTCATTTCCTTTTTTCAACTTCCCTTTAGCATACCATTGTGCCATGCGTGCTGAAGTGCCCGTACCGCAAGGACTGCGATCGATCGCTTTATCACCGTAAAAAACTGCATTGCGTGCCGTGGATGTTTTATCCATCACTGCACCTGCCCATAAGATATGTGTGCATGAATGTATCGTCGGGTCTTCCGGATGAACGAACTGATATTTTTGATTGATACGGTTTCTTATTTCTCTTGCCCATGCAATTAATTTATCGGCAGTATACTGTTCTAATCCTTTAAAGTTTTTCTGTGCATCAACGATCGCATAAAAGTTTCCGCCGTAAGCAACATCAAAGACCAGTTCGCCGAGATCAGGACAATCCACCGTTAATTCAGTGGAGTCTAAATAAGCAGGAACATTAGTTAACTTAACTGATTTTACTTTCGATCCCTCTTTTTTGTATTTGATCAACACTAATCCTGCAGGGGTTTCCATGCGAACCACACCTTTTGTCTTAGGTTGTATCAATCCTTCTTCGATGGCAATGGTGATGGTTCCGATAGTACCATGTCCGCACATGGGTAAGCAACCACTTGTTTCAATAAATAATACTGCAACATCATTCGCCTCATCATGCGGCGGATATAAGATACTGCCACTCATCATATCATGTCCACGCGGTTCAAACATCAAACCTCTTCGTATCCAATCATATTCTTTTAAAAAATGTTGGCGCTTCTCACTCATATTATTGCCGCGCAAAACCGGACCGCCACCTGCTACTAAACGAACAGGATTACCGCAGGTATGTGCATCTATACAGAAGAAGTTTTTTTTCATAATTCAATTTTTCTTAAGCTTTAAGCGTTCAGCCTTACGCCTTCAGCATTCAGCTTTATCCTTCGTCCATTCATTATTCAACAAACGCCATATCTTTTTAGGATTATCATTTTTTAATTCAACGGGCAGTAATTGCTGCGGACAATTTTGATAACATACCGGTCTTACCCAACGCTTCACAGCATTAATTCCTACTGCCGTAAACCTGCTGTCGGTCGATGCAGGAAATGGCCCGCCATGCACCATACTCGGACAAACTTCCACTCCCGTCGGCACATTATTGAATACAATTCTTCCTGCAATGCTTTCGGCTGTTTGCAATAACAAAGGATGATCTGCAAAATCTTTATCAGTGCCCATCAATGATGTTGTTAATTGACCGCGTGCAGATTTCCAGACTGCAATTAATTCATCCATATCCTTACAACCAACCATTAAGGAATAAGGGCCAAATACTTCTTCATGTAATATACTGTTATGCAAAAATATTTCACCCTTCACTTTTGCTATGGTGGGTAATGTTTGTAAGTTTTCTGTTTTGTTAGATGATTGTTTTATTAATGCAACACCTTTTTGTGTTAATGCATCATGCATCTTTTTATTATAAGCAGCATGTATACCTGCATGCAACATATTTGCAGGAATCACTTTCTCTATTTCATTACCTAATGTTTCAATGAATGCATTCAATCCTTCACTTTCAACTGCGATCAATAAACCCGGATTGGTACAGAATTGTCCCATACCCAATGTAATGGATGCTACATATTGTTTGGCGAGTGATGCTGCATTATTTTCCAAACTATCCGGCAATAATAAAACAGGATTGATACTTCCCATTTCAGAAAATACAGGAATAGGATTCTTTCTGGCAGCAGCATAATCATACAATGCTTTACCTCCAGTAAATGATCCTGTGAAACCAACAGCAGCAGTGGCTTCATGCTGCACCAATGCTTTGCCGCTTTCAAATGAACTGCCGTGTACATGCTGAAAAAT
>CAIVCF010000206.1 GCA_903904335.1 uncultured Chitinophagaceae bacterium
CGATGATCAGGTGAGCTTCGGTCTGTATTCCAATCCATATCCAAAATGAGATTCATTTTTACTCGCAGTACCGGATGGCTTTGATATAAAAAAATTAGTGCGAAGGATCAATTGCTAATAACTAAATCAGGCATTCAATCAGCTTACAAAATATTCCCAAATAAATGTTTGATGTTGCGTTTATGGGACTTTGATTTATGGGACGTTTTTTTGGGAAAATGCGAGTATTTACAGAAATAATTTCTATCTAAAATGAGTTGCTTGATTCAGTGTCTCACAAAAGGAAGGTTTTATTGAGAGTATAATTTATCTTATAATCAAAACAGAGCCCGATAAAAGTCTCGCAGAAGGATTTGTTTTAATAATATAATAATAAGTGCCGATTGGTAATGGTTGATTGTTCAAAGTTCCATCCCAATTTTTATTATACCCGATGGATCTAAAAACCAATTGTCCGTACCTACTATATACTTCAACAGAACAATTGGGATAGCTTTTTAATAAAGGTATTTCCCATGTATCATTGATGCCGTCACCATTTGGTGAGAAAGCATTCGGTATAATTTGAGCATTACTGCCGGAAGGATTTGTTGTTGGCGGTATAACAACGGCAGCAGTTGTAACAATTATTTTCATAGAATCTAAACCTGTACCGCAACCGTATTTTGAATCAGCATATAAATAAAAGGTTCTGGTTGTATCCGGTTTACAAACAGCATTCAACTTTGTATTATCAGTAAAGAATTGCCTGGGCTCCCAATGCAGCAACACATCATTTCCTGCAACCACCCCATTCATTTTTGTGGAATCGCCCTGACTGATAGTTTGATTTTTCCCTGCCACCACAATGGGTTTTTCATCTACTCGAATATTGATCGTATCATAAGATGTACAGTTTGCCGCAAAGTTTGGATCGTTGGATGTTTGTAAAATGTATTGTATACTCGTAGCCGGAGTAAGGAGAGGATTCAAAGTATTTGTATTCGATAAATAATCAGGAGGCGACCATAGATTATAGGTTCCGCCTGTTGCATTCAGTTGTAAGGATGCACCTTTACAAATGGCGGTATCATTACCCGCTTTGGCATTAAACACAGCATCAGAAAGAATAATAAAATAATTACTTTGAAAACGTTGAGTAGGAAGAAAAGCAACAGCAGATCTATAACCTTCTAATCTTATCCATTCTTCTTTTTGTTGCGAAGCATAAGTCAATGTTTTTCTATCGGTATTTGGGTTATAAATAGATTGCCAGGTTTTCCCTTTGTCTAAACTTTTAAACCATGCAAATTGAACATTATCTGCATTAACCAAATCTGAAGCAGTATAAGTTTGGCTTGTTTTGGTACAGAGCCTAATGGTATCATAAGGCAAACGAAAAGAAAAGGATTGATAACTAATAAACTGGTCAAAATGAATATCATCCAATACTATATCATTTCCGCAAGGAGAGGTTGGAGTTAGATTGATAATTTGGATGCGCTTTGCAAGGCTACCGCTAGTTTGTGGCTGCAAAGTAGATGATGTAACAAAGTTGAACCACTGCATCGAATTGTTATTATTTGCAATAAGCATGTCAGGATAAAATAATAAACTATCTGAATCAACACATCCGGAAGGCCAACTTGGCCCATTGGCACATGGGTGTGATTTTTGTCGTTCAAAGTTGCCCACATTAAAAGTACCCAAAATGATTTTTACTTGCAAACTTGGAATATTGGGGAAACTATTACCGTTACAGATAGCATTAAGTTGCTTATTAAAAGGATAAGCATAAGAAAATGAAAATCGGCATGTAGTTGGCCAAATCATATTATTTCCATTGCTTGTTGGAGAATAAACCGTATCGAATAAGATACCGCTTGTATTTTTAAATACAGCCATGTAACCGGAGTCTCCATCATTAGGTGTATGGTCAGGTTCTCCTGTTCGCCAATCGTTATTTAAAGATTGTGGTATTTGATTTATTACTGAATATCCATCGGTTGTAAATGCAGAAGGGGGGTTACCGCTTAAAGGAACAAATTTTACAGGAATAGTACTGTCGTATGCTTGAAGACCGGGATTAGATTTTCCTTTGCCGAAATCAATGGTGCTTAAATTAACATACTGACCGGGTGCATCGCAGTTAATTACATTAACTGTGATAGAATCTTTATTCAAGCAGCCATTCGCATCAACAGCCGTTACAAAATAAGTAGTAGTGGTATCGGGTGTAACAACGGGGCTTATCGCAGTAACATCATTAATGTTTTTAGCAGGCAGCCATTGAAAATTTGTACATTGTGCGTTCCCATTAATTTGAATACTGTTACCCTTGCACATGGTAAAATTGTAATCATTTAACCTGTTAGCAGAGTTAAACATGCTTTGGCTAATTAACTCCGCCAACGGGTAAAGAGTATTATATTCTAACAGTCTCATAAAACGACCGTTTTATTAAAACCGAAGCAAAGAAAAATCGAAATATACAAATCAATTAGTCAGCAGTGAATAACACTGACGTGCAATTTCCAATTCTTCATTTGTGGGGATGATCAATATTTTAACGGGAGAATTTGTTTGGTTGATTTCTCTGATGCCTTTAGTTGATTCGTTATTTTTATTTTCATCGAAATGAATCCCGAGATATTCCATGTTTGATGAAACCAATTTTCTTGTTAAAGAATCATTCTCTCCAACACCGGCAGTAAATACAATGGCATCCAATCCATTCATCACCGCTGCATAAGAACCAATAAATTTGCGGATTCTGTAAGCATACATATCATAGGCCAATGCTGCTTCTTTATTTCCTTTTTCAATCTCGGCTCTGATGTCACGCATGTCACTGAAACCTGTTAAACCCAACATGCCGCTTTTTTTAAGCAGGATATTATTTACCTGATCAATATCGTATCCCAACTGATTCACTAAATGGAAAATAACGGATTGATCAATATCGCCCGATCTTGTTCCCATCATCAAACCATTCATGGTGCCTAATCCCATGGAAGTATCCACACATTTCCCGGAATCAACAGCAGCCATGCTGCAACCGTTTCCGAGATGAATGGTGATGATCTTCGCATTTTGTTTTTGTAAATATTCTGTGGCTTTTTCTGACACATATTTATGACTGGTGCCGTGAAATCCATAAGCCCTGATTCCGAATTCATCATAAAATTCTTTTGGAATGGCAAAACGAAAAGCCACTTCTGGCATGGTTTGATGAAATGCAGTATCACAGACTGCGACCTGTTTTGCCTTTGTGAATATTTTTTCAGCCACTTCAATCCCCAAATAGTTTGGAGGATTATGTAACGGCGCTAAAGGAAATAATTTTTTGATCTGTTCTTTTACATCAGGAGAAATAATAGTTGTAATGGCAAAACATTCGCCGCCATGTACTACTCTGTGTCCCACAACTTCTATTTCATCAGGATCTTTTATGACGCCTAATTTTTCATCTGTTAATAATCTTGCCACTTCTTGTAAACCCATGCCATGGTCATCAATATCGAGCACTTGTTTGTGTACTTTGTCAATATTATCAATGAAAGTTTTATGTGTGATGACAGATTTTTCTAGTCCTATCCTGTCGATCAAACCACTGCAGATCAAAATGGCTTCAGGCATTTTGATGAGTTGATATTTTATAGAACTGCTTCCTGAATTGATTACAAATATGTTCATCTCAAAAATTATTGTTGTGCTTGAATGGCAGTAATGATCACTGTATTATAAATGTCATCAACGGTACATCCACGACTCAGATCATTCACCGGTTTATTTAATCCCTGCAGCATCGGGCCGATCGCCAATGCACCTGTTTCTCTCTGTACTGCTTTATACGTATTGTTGCCGGTATTAAGATCAGGGAATATTAAAACGCTTGCCTGGCCTGCAACAGGAGAGTTAGGCATTTTTTGTTTGCCAACTGTTGGATCAACTGCAGCATCGTATTGAATAGGACCTTCCACTTTTAAATCAGGTCTTAATTTTTTTACGATCTCTGTTGCTTTACGAACTTTCTCCACATCTTCACCAACACCTGATGTGCCGGATGAATAAGAAAGCATGGCAATCTTAGGTTCTATACCAAACATCAAACTACTTTCAGCAGATGAGATGGCAATTTCAGCCAATTCTTCTGATGTTGGATTCGGATTCACTGCACAATCACCAAACACGCAAACCCTGTCTTGTAAACACATGAAGAAAACAGATGAAACAGTTGACACATTCGGTTTTGTTTTTACAAATTGTAATGCTGGCCGAATAGTATGTTGTGTGGTATGCAATGCTCCGGAAACCATTCCGTCCGCATGACCTTTATATACCATCATGGTACCGAAATAAGAAACATCACTCATCAAGTCTCTTGCCATTTCTTGATTTACATTTTTGGTTTTGCGCAGTTCATACAATGTTTCTACATATTCTTCGAAGAAAGGAGATTCAACGGGATTGATGATGTTAACGGAATCGAGGTCAAAACTTAGATTCAATCTTTTTACTGCTGAT
This sequence comes from uncultured Chitinophagaceae bacterium, assembly GCA_903904335.1. Lineage (GTDB taxonomy): Bacteria > Bacteroidota > Bacteroidia > Chitinophagales > Chitinophagaceae > CAIQDX01. The sequence goes on from CAIVCF010000206.1 coordinate 4,507, forward strand.
TTGATTTCTTCCTTATTTCCGAGTATGGTTAGATCAACAACATTTGATTTGATCAATCTTGCAGCAGCAGTTAAAATCCTGTCATCATTTCCTTCGGGCAAAACAATATGTTTCTTTTGTGATTTGGCTCTTTTCAATAATTGATACTGGAACATTCTTGGTGTAATGCCTTCTGACTTGAATGTGATAAGTCTGTCTTCAAATGCTTTTATATCGATGTATTTATCAAAAGTGGAAAGTGCCAGTTCTATTTTTGGTTTATTACCCGGATAAATTCTTGATCTAGTTGCGCCAACCAGGGTTACTGTTTCAAATGTTCCTGTTTCAACCTGAACGATCGGAACAACAGTTTGTAAACCTTCGATCAGTTTAAAGATGGGTTCTTCCGGTTCTAATCCACCGGTAAGAATCATTCCGGCAACTTTCGGATAATTTTTAGAAAGATTGGCTTGCAGCATGGCAACAATGATATCAGCTCTGTCGCCGGGTGTTACAACAAGTGTGTTTTCTTTTAATCTTGTCAAACAATTTCTCAATTGCATGGCACCAACGATTTCATGATCCACCTGATTGGATAATAAACTTTCACCAAAAATTATTTTACCCTTTACAGATTCGGCAATTTCCTTCATGGTAGGGTTGCAGAGATCTTTGATGATTGGAATGACGCTGAATAAAACATCTCTTGGTAATTTATTGCGAAGTATTGTATTTAATTCAAAAGCGATTTCGGGTGAGATCTTATTCGCAACAGCAGCTAATACCTGAACTTCCTTATCATGAAAAGTTTGATAACTTGACAGGATGCTGGTTGCTATTTCATCTGCACTCTTTCCGTCGCCATTTGCAATCAGTATGACAGGGATCCCTAAATTTTTTGCAATAGCAACATTGGCATCAAATTCAAATGTCAATCCTTCACCCAAAAAATCTGTTCCTTCTACCAAAACAAAATCATGTGTTTCTTCCAGCTTTTTATATTTGGCGATCACTTTGTCAATTACAAGTGCGGTATTGCCTTCACTTCTGAAATGAAGTACCTGATCTCTTGTAAAAGCATACATGTCTGTATAATCAAGGGTTAATCCAAACTGCGCTGCGATCGTTTCAATATGTATGTCCTTAATTTTTTCAGGCGACTCGTTAATGACAGGTTTGAAATAAGCTATGTTTTTTGTTTTACCGGCCAGCATGTGCATGAGGCCTAATGCGATGAGGGTTTTACCGCTGTATGGTTCTGATGAGGCAATATAAATTGCTTTTGACATAATAATTTTAAGATTTATATAATCAGTTCAATGGATTCTGATGCAAAAGTTCATATTTTTTTGAAGTCTTCAACTGATAAATGTCACTATAAGATATATTTCAGGAATTTGAATGTACAATATAACCCTGAAATTATTTTGTAATGAAGATTCAGAGGTAGTTAACGGTAATGATTTTTGAAAACAAATGATATTAAAAAGAAAAGCCCCTTCTCATTAACGAGAAAGGGCTTATCGGGGGTTTGTATATGAAAAAAACTATTTTGAAAAGCGGTTATGGTCATACATATTCCACTTACCTCTTCTATTTTTTATTAAACTATCAGCTTTTACTTGTTGTTCGGGTGTCAATACTGATTTGATGAAATCTTTTCTCTGCGCCATCAAAGATTTTAATTCTTCTTTCTTTTGTTCAGGCAATAAAGCATCATTCTCATGTATCGCTTTTACTTTACTGCGCATTTCTACTTGCTTTACTTTAATAGATGACATTTGCGCATCACTTAAGCCTAATGTCAATTTTAATCTTTCTAAATGGGCCACGTTTCTGACTTGTGCATTGATCTCTGCATTTTTCTTGTGTTGTGCAAGCTGCTCTTTTTGTTTATCTGTCAGCAATGCAAGTAATTTTGTTTTACGGTCTTTATGTAAGGCTGCCAATTTCGTTTTGTATTCGCCTAAAGAGATTTTATCGTTCTTCTGCAATGCCGCTAACTGTTGATGAAAATCTTCATTGATCGCTAATCCCTGTTTTATTTGTTCAGCATTTGGATGCAAAGCAGCGAGCATTCCCATCATTTTTCTCTTTTGACGGAAACCCTGATTGAATCCGTCCTGCGCAAAATGGTTTCCCTGAAAAGAATTGTTTTGCATTCCGGGATGATCGTGCCGGAAGCTACTATCCTTCATCGGTCTTTTGAAATGTTGACCATCGCCGCCTTGGGGAGTTTGTGCATTTGCAAAACAAATAGCAACGAGCATGCTTATGCTTAGTAATACTGATCTTTTCATTTTATAAGGTTTATTGAATACAATGACTATATCATCTTATCCAAGTTTAACCAAGTTAAGACAGTTACGGTAAAAACACAGGTCTTGTAGGTGAAACCGAAAAAATATCGGTGACGGAAGTGAAATGAGATTTTAATATTTTATTTTTTATTGGCTAACTGACCGCAGGCTGCATCGATATCTTTACCACGGCTGCGGCGCAGTCTGGCATTCACCCTGTTCTTTTCGAGATGCCCCATAAAGTTCTGGATACTTTCTTCATCAGGTTTCGTGAATTGAAATGCATCGATCGGATTGTATTCGATGATGTTGACGAGATCTGCCGGAACCTGGCGATAGATCTTGATCAATTCCTCCGCATCTTTTTGCGAGTCATTAAAATTCTTCAGTAAAATGTATTCGAAAGTTATTTCATTGCCGGTTTGTTTGTAAAAATGATTCAATGCTTCTATCAATGACTCGATATCATTTGTTTCATTGATGGGCATGATCTCATTTCTTTTTTTATCGTTCGCTGCATGAAGTGATACGGCTAATTTGAAACGAACTTTATCATCACCTAATTTTTTGATCTGTTTGGCAACACCTGCAGTTGAAACAGTGATCCTTTTCGGGCTCATAAATAAACCATCTTCAGCTGTGATCTTTGCAATTGCTTTCAATACATTATTATAATTGAGTAATGGTTCGCCCATTCCCATAAAAACAATATTGCTTAACTTTTTTTCAAAATTCTTTTCGCTTTGCTGATTGATCAATACTACCTGATCATAGATCTCATCAAAATTCAAATTCCTTTTACGGTCCATATAACCCGTTGCACAAAATTTGCAACTTAAACTGCAGCCGATCTGTGAACTCACGCAAGCCGTTTTTCTTTCTTCGGTAGGAATTAAAACACCTTCGATCGCATGACCATCAAAAGTCTTGAACCTGCTTTTTACAGTACCATCGTCACTGGTTTGAACAGTATCTATTTTCAATGCGGGAAAAGAAAAATCAGCAGAAAGCTTGCTGCGCAGATCTTTGCTAAGATTGGTCATATCATCAAAACTGAATGCATGTTTTTGCCATAGCCATTCGTACACTTGTTTCACACGAAATTTTTTTTCACCGATAGATTCAAAATAAGTTTCTAATTGTTCTAAAGAAAGGTCACGAATGTTGGTAAGTGTTGACATGGCGCAAAAGTAACGTTTTAGCCATAACTGCTTTTGCTGTGCAGCAGAATTGTATTAATCTTTGCAGTTACTAATTTCTCATATATGAAACCTTGTTATATCATTGATGCTGTTCGCACACCTATCGGCAGGTATGGCGGTAAATTATCTGCTGTCCGTCCGGATGATCTGTTGGCATTGATGATCTCTGCACTAATTAAAAGAAATCCATCGGTTGATGTAAACAGGATCGAAGATGTGATTGCCGGTGCCGCCAATCAGGCAGGAGAAGATAACCGCAATGTGGCAAGAATGGCTGCATTGTTAGCGGGCTTGCCTATAACAGTTGCAGGAAATACCGTGAACAGATTATGTGCAAGTGGATTGCAGGCAGTGATGGATGCAGCAAGAGCTATCGAATGCAATGAAGCAATGTTTTGCATTGCAGGCGGCGTAGAAAGCATGACAAGAGCACCTTTTGTTACAGCAAAGAATGGTACAGCATGGAGCAGAACAAATGAAACTTTTGATACAACGATGGGTTGGCGTTTCATCAATAAAAAATTATCGGAACAGTATCATCCTTATTCAATGGGTGAAACAGCAGAGAATGTAGCGAAACAATGGAATATCACCCGCAAAGAACAGGATGTTTTTGCATTATCATCACAGCAAAAATATTTTTCTGCCGTACAAAATAAAAAATGGAATGATGAGATCATCTCTGTTGATATCATTGAAAATAATCAGTCAATCATTTTTGATACAGATGAACATCCACGTCAAACATCTTTAGAAAAATTAGCTGCATTAAAGTCTGCATTTGCAGCAAACGGAACAGTGACTGCAGGAAATGCATCAGGCATCAATGATGGTGCATCTGCATTATTGTTGGCAAGTGAAGAAGCCGTAAAATTATTTTCATTGACACCATTGGCAAGAGTAATGAGTAAAGCAGTGGCAGGAGTGGATCCATCCCTCATGGGAATCGGTCCTGTTCCCGCAACGCTGAAAGCCTTACAGCGTGCAGGATTGAGCATTGGTGATCTTGATCTGATCGAATTGAATGAGGCATTTGCATCACAATCTATTGCCTGTATCCGTGATCTGAAATTAGATGCATTGAAAGTAAATGTGAACGGAGGCGCTATAGCATTAGGACATCCATTGGGCTGCAGCGGAGCAAGAATATCCACTACTTTATTACATGAAATGAAAAAAAGAAAGAGCAAATACGGATTGGCAACGATGTGCGTAGGTGTGGGACAGGGAGCAGCTGTTATTTATGAAGGATTATAAACAATAATTTGGTTTTCTTGTTCTAAATTTTTTATCTTCAAACCACATTAAATAAAATCTTGTAGTATGAAAAAAATGTTTCTTGCTTTTTTGATGATCGGGTTTTTTGTTGCCGTACGTGCACAAGACACAACTTTACAACAATACACAGGCAAATACAAATTTCCTGATGGAAGTGTTGTTACGGAAATAAATGTTACGATCGAAGGTGGGGTTTTAACTTCTAATTCTTCAGCAGGCACTTCCGTGTTGGAAAAATTAACTACAGATACTTTTTCAGTTGTATCATTTCAGGGAACAGCAGTTTTTACAAGAGACGCTAATAAAAAAGTGAATGGAGTTATAGTTGATGCAATGGGCTATCATCTGGAAGGAACAAAAGATGCTGCAATTTCATTAGTATTTATAAGACCGGAAGTATTAAAAAACAAACTGAAGCAGTTCACTGTGCGATAGGTTTTTTTGTTCGCCAGATTTTAAATTTTTGATCACCGCATTATTTTCTTCTAATTCCTTACTGCCGATAATAACGGCGTAAGGAATTTGTTTTTTATCAGCGTATTTGAACTGCTTATCAAATTTTGTTTGTTCGTGATATATTTCGCAACGAATATTTTTTGAACGCAATTGCTGCATCAAACTAAAAGCGGCTTTACTTTCTGCTTCACCCAAATTAAAAAATATAACCTGTGTTGCAGTTTGCACTTCTTCCGGAAATAATTTTAATTCTTCCATCACATCATAGATTCTGTCAACACCGAAAGAAATACCAACACCCGGAATATTCGGAACATCGAATGTACTGGTGAGATCATCATAACGGCCGCCACCACCAATACTGCCCATCTGAACATCTTTTGCTTTCACTTCGAAGATGATACCGGTGTAATAATTTAAACCGCGAGCCAAAGTGAAATCTATTACAATTTGAGATTGATTGGAATAATGAATTAAAAATTCAATTTCTTCCATTCCTTTTTTTGCAGTTGCATTATCGCCAACTATTTTTTTTACTGCAATTAATTTTTCTTCATTGTTTCCATTGATGGACAAATATTTTTCAATGATTGCAATCTGTGATTCATTCAAACCTCTCTGAACTAATTCTTCTTTTACTTTTTCAATTCCTATCTTATCTAATTTATCAATTGCAACAGTAATATCAGTCATCTTATCAGCACCGCCGCATAATTCGGCTAATGCCGCTAATATTTTCCGGCTGTTTATTTTTATTTCAACATCAACACCTAATTTTTCGAAAGCTGTTGCATAAATATTGGCAAACTCCACTTCATTCAGTAAAGAATAACTTCCCACCACATCGGCATCACATTGATAAAACTCTCGGTAGCGGCCTCTTTGCGGACGATCGGCTCTCCACACCGGTTGTATCTGATAACGTTTAAAAGGGAAAGTCAACTGACCATGATTCATGGCCACATAACGTGCAAATGGAATGGTAAGATCATAACGCAAAGCACGTTCGGTAATTCCTTTTGTATTTTTTCCTTTCAATACTTTTTCAAAATCATCTTTTGCCTGCTGGTGTTTGGCAGCATTATCCAAACCGTTGTTTAATATTTTAAAGATCAGTTTATCACCTTCATCACCATATTTTCCCATCAATGTATCTAAATTTTCCATGGCAGGTGTTTCCAATGGCTGAAAGCCGTAGACTTCAAAAACAGAACGGATGGTATTAAAAATATAATTCCGTTTGCGAACTGTTTCGGCATTAAAATCTCTTGTTCCCTGCGGTAAACTTGGTTTGGACATTACAATGATTATGTAGAAAAGTTAGGAGTTATTTTTTAATTTCTGCTGCCTGATATTTTTTTACAACAGCAGTGCAGGCCTCATCTAATAATTTATAAACACGATGGTAGGCTTCTTCGGTGCCGTACCATGGATCAGGCACTTCTCTGTTCTCGAACGGAAATAATTCATTCAGTAATAAATCAACTTTATCAGGATTCCATAAATCCTGACTCATTATTTTTACTTCTTCGTAGTTATCGGCATCCATCACATAGATCTTATCAAAATGTTTCATATCATGTTTATCAAACTGCCTTGCCTGCTGAAAAGAAATATCCACGCCGTTCAATTTCGAAACCTTTTGCGATAAACGATGCGGTGCTTCTCCGATATGATAATTGCCCGTACCTGCACTATCCACCGTCCAATGCAACCCTGCTTTCTTTGCTTTGTTCCTTAAAATCCCTTCTGCTAAAGGGCTTCGGCAAATATTGCCGAGGCACACCATTAAAATCTTCATGTAGCAAAAATATATTGAAAACAAATAGGTGATTGGTTAAAAATATTTTTTTTGGGATGTCGACATTCGCTTTTCATGGCATCGATAGTTGCGTCGCACACTTCAGGGTTCTGATCATTTTTATGGAATTTATTTACAAAAGCATCTCAATACAAACAAAGCGCTCTGTTTTTAAATTTTTCATCACCATTAAAATAATTGTATGAAACCCGAACTCATCTTGCAGAGCGATGTATTAGATATTGTTTTTGAAAACAAGAACAAAGCGTATGGTGCTTATGAATTACGCAGATATTATAACAAACGGTTAAAGCAATCAATGTTTGTTACTTTTCTATTGGTTACTGTGTTTGCATTTTTACAAAGTTGGAAAATACCACATCGAAAAGGAAGCATTGCTTTTGATAATCTTGATTCTTTGAAATTGATGGAAATGAAATTAAAACCGGATGAACCGATTGAAAAACCAAAAGAAAAAATCATACAACCCAAAAAATTGGCCGAAATAAAATATGAAAATTTTGTAGTGAAACCGGATGATGAAGTAAAAGATACATTACCTACAATAGAAGCAATTTGCTCTAAGTCCATCAGTAACAGAAATGTTGACGGAGATATTGTTCCACCCGAAGATGTAATAAAACCATCATCCAATGGAAATAATATAAATGTTACAACAACAGAAGTTGAAGAAGAAATCAGGCCAGTGCATTTTGCTGAAGTTATGCCCGAATTTCCCGGTGGCATGGATGCATTTTTGAAATTCATGCAAAGAAATTTGAAACAACCGGAGAACATGGAAGATGCTGAAAAGCTTGTGGTAGTAGCAGAATTCGTTGTTGACGCAGAAGGAAATATTTCCGATTTAAAGATCAGCCAACATGCAAAAGCAGATCTGGATGCAGAGGTAATAAGGGTTATTAAAAAGATGCAGCAATGGAAACCCGGAATACAAAACGGAAGGAAAGTTCCGGTTTTCTGTAAATTACCAGTGACATTTGTTGCAAGTGAATAAAATAATTTATCTAAATTGCCCACCCCGATTTCAATTTATTGTTAAATGGAAAACGATTACCGAGATAAGCAGAGAAAAAGTTTTACTTTAATGCGTTCTGTCAGAGATTTTACGATGGCAATATTATATCTTGCCATGGCAGCATTATTGTTCTTTGGAGAGAAATGGAAAATTAATCAGGTAAGTGCCTTAAATGATGCATGGGGAAAATCGTTCAGTTATTTTTTTGGTGCCATTTGTTTATTGTACGGCGGTTTCAGATTGTATCGCGGAATAAAGAAAGAATATTAATGAACAGAATATCTTATTTTTTTACGCTATGCATTTTTTTTGCAGTATCCTGTAAAAGCGGTTCTGAAAAAACAGCAATTCAAACGGACACGCCGAAAAAAGGAACCATTTATATCAGTGTTGATGAAAGTTTTAAACCGGTCATTGAGCAGGAGATCAAAGTTTATCATTCTTCTTATCCCGAAACAAACATCATCGCTTCTTATAAACCGGAAGTGGAATGTTTTAAAGATCTGATAAAAGACAGCACCAGAATGATTGTTGTGGCAAGGGGTTTATCGAAAGATGAAACTTCGTTCTTTGAGAATAAATTATCTTTTCAGGCACAGGTTGCATTGGTGGCTTATGATGCAGTAGCAGTGATTGTGAATATTGATTCGAAAGACAGCATCTTTACCATAAATGATCTGAAAGATATCTTAAGCGGCAAAAACAATGTTACAGCTGTTATGGATGGCAAAAATGCAACCAGTTCGGTAAGATATTTGCAGGATAGTGTTTTGAGAGGCGCTTCCTTCGGGAAGAATGTGGTTGCAGTGAACGGAAGTGATGCTGTTATTGAAGCCATAAAAAAAAATGTAAATGCCATTGGTTTTGTAGGATTGAGCTGGGTTGGTAATATTGATGAACCGAAACAAAAGGAAGATTTGCATAAATTGCGCTTAGCATTGATAGAATGCGTAAAATGCACTGAAAAAGATATGTTTGCCAAACCATCTCAGTCAACCATAACGTTCGGTCAATATTCTTTAGCAAGACCTTTGTATTATATTGTAAAAGAAAATGCAGTTGGTTTGGGAACAGGATTTGTAAATTTTATGAGTCTGGAAAGAGGTCAATTAATTTTCAGGCGTTCAGGTTTGGCACCGGCTAAAATGAGTTTTCTGAAACGGAACAGTAAAATAAAAGAGCAAGAGTAACCTTTATAACTTAAACGAAACATGATGAAGAAGATCATTACCCTTTTTGTTGCAGCAATGGTGGCTGTGAATCTGTTGAATGCCCAAACGATTGCAGACGGCATCAGGAATATCAATTATAAGAAAAATAAAACAGCTATTGATATTTTGAAGAAGCTGTATGATGCCAATTCAAAAGATCCGCAAACAATATATTGGTATGGTCAGGCTTTATTAGCCGGAACCGGCGATGCAACACCACAACAACTTTCTGCTGCAAAAACAGTATATCAAAAAGCTTTGAACGACGGCATCAACGATCCATTGATCTGGGTTGGAATGGGGCATGTTGAATTGTTACAGGGTGGCGATCAAAACAGTGCCAAACAAAAATTTGAACAAGCCATCACTGCAACCAAAACAAAAAAAGGTGAGAATCCTGATATCCTGAATGCTATTGGCCGCGCTAATGCTGATGGCGGTAGTGTAAACGGAGATCCTTTATATGGTATTGAAAAATTAAAACGCGCTGCAGAATTAAATAAAACCAATCCTGACATTTATAATAATATGGGTATCTGTTACCGCAAATTAGGTTCAGAGAATGGCGGTGAAGCAGTGAAATCTTTTTTAGAAGCATTGGCCCGTGATCCGAAAAATGTGTTTGCATTTTATCAGATCGGACAGATTTATTTGAGTCAGAATAATAAGGATGCTTTTGAATCTTCATTCAACAGTGCCATTGCAGCCGATCCCACTTTCCCACTTGCTTATTTTTCTTTTTTCAGGTACTATGCTGAAAGAGATGTAAATAAAGCCAAAGAATATTTGGATAACTTTTTAAAGTATGCTGATAAGGATCCTGTGAATGATTTGTATTATGCCGAGTATTTATTCCGTGCAGGTAAATACAGCGAATCTCTTGCCAAAGCAAAAGAAATAGAAGCTGCAGTTGGAGTTAATACTATTCCGCATTTGAATATTTTATATGCGTATGATTATGACAGATTGGGCGATTCGGTCCAGGCAAAATCCTATGCCGAAAAATATTTTGCCAACACCCCTGTCAACACTATTACGCCGGCAGATTATGATTTAGCTGTAAAAGTATATACCAAGTTTATCGGCAACGAAAAGGAAGCGTTGGATCTTTTAGAAAAAGCAATAGCATCCGATTCCAGCAAAGCGGATAAATTAGCTTATGCAAACCAGGCTGCATTTATTTGCGGCAAAGGAAAATTATATGCGGATCAATTAAAATGGTATCAAAAGATTGTTGAATTAAAAGGATCAACAAGCGAAACTGATTATTATAATCTTGCCAGAGCAGCTTTTAATGCAAAGGATTATACTCAAACCATAGTTATTTCAAAAAATTATATCACAGCATTTCCTGATAAACCGCAGGGATATGATTTTAACGTAAGGGCTGCTAAAGGAATTGATACAGCAAGCGCCATTGATCCAATATTGCAACAAAATGAATTTTTTATGAAGGATACTGTCAAAAACAGAAAATCCATTTTTAATAACTATTATTTTCTATTGGTTTATTACGGAGAAAAATTGAAAGATAATGCGAAAGCATTAGAGATTTGCGATAAAATGTTGACATTATATCCGAATCCGGGAGAAGAAAATGACTTTATTTTAAAAACAAAAGATGTATTGCAAAAAGCGATGAATCCACCACCAGCCAAGGGGGATAAACATCCGCATGATCATCCGCATGATCGCCCGCAGAACTAAAACAACTAAATTCATAAAAAAACTCCTCTAATCTGAGGAGTTTTTCTTTTGTATGCTTTGCTGTCTTATTTTTGCACCTCATTTCAAAAGCAGACACTATGAATTGGCTCCCTTTTTTATCAGATGCAATTGAAAGTACTGCCGCCAATTATTTCCCGATCGGTATTCAATTGATTTTTGCTGCAGGATTTGTGGCATTTATGATCGGCCTTTCGGCATGGGTAGGCCCTAAACGTAAAACAAGCGATAAATTGGCAAGCTTCACCAGTGGTATTGCAAGTCACGGTGATGCCCGTCAACCCATGGCCATTAAATATTTTTTAGTGGCTATTTTGTTTGTATTATTTGATGTGGAAGTGATCTTTTTTTATCCATATGCCGTTAATTTTAAAGCATTGGGTTGGAGTGGTTTTGGAGCCGTATTGATGTTTGTTGCATTTTTTCTGGTTGGATTTATCTATATCATTAAGAAAGGTGCGCTGACATGGGAAGACTAAAAACAATTTATAATTAAAAATTAAAAATTAATAGTTATAAGAAAACAATACACCGTTCACTTTGTAATTATTAATTATCAATTATCAATTCTTAATTAGCTATGCGTCCTGTACGTTTTAATATTCATCCTAAAGAAGCCGTTACTTCAACAGCTATCAGTGTTACAGAAGCCCCTGAAGGATATTCTGGTGAAGGTTTTTTTACCGCCAAACTCAGCGATGTTGTTGGATTGGCTCGCAAAAATTCAATCTGGCCTTTACCATTCGCCACTTCCTGCTGCGGCATTGAATTCATGGCAACTGCTGCCGCACATTATGATTTGGCCAGGTTTGGGGCAGAGCGCATGGCATTCACACCACGCCAATGTGATCTCTTGATGGTAATGGGAACGATCGCAAAAAAAATGGGTCCTGTTTTACGCCAAGTATATCTTCAAATGGCTGAGCCGCGTTGGGTTTTAGCTGTTGGAGCCTGTGCAAGCAGCGGCGGTATCTTTGATTCTTACAGTGTTTTGCAGGGAATTGATCAGATCATACCCGTGGATGTATATGTGCCCGGTTGTCCTCCCCGCCCCGAAGCAATATTGGATGGATTTATGAAGATCCAGGAATTGGTTGGACAGGAAAGCATTCGCAGAAGAAACAGTACACAATACAAAGCATTATTAGATACTTACGGAATTCAATAAAAAATAATGGCATTAAGCAACGAAGAGATAAAAAATAAATTGATAGAGAAATTTGGTGATGCTATCATCAATTTTGACGAATCGTATGGAATGCTTTCTTTCGAAGCACCCAAAGACATTAATTTAAAGGTGCTGCAATTTTTATTTGATGATGCAACTTTGCAATTTCAATTCCTGACTGATCTTACTGCTGTTCATTATCCGGATGATAAAGGAAGTGAACTGGCGGTGGTGTATCATTTGCATAACCTCAAAGACAATGTCCGCATCCGTTTTAAAGTCCGTACAAGTATCGAAAGACCGGATGTGTTTACTGCAACAAAATTATTTTCGGCAGCCAACTGGATGGAAAGAGAAACCTTTGATTTTTACGGAGTGAATTTTGTGGGTCATCCTAATTTAAAAAGAATATTAAACGTGGATGAGATGGATTATTTTCCGATGCGGAAAGAATTTCCGATGGAAGACCAGACAAGAATTGATAAAGATGATGAGATGTTTGGAAGAGGCGGAAGCATTATTTAATGAATCGAAATGATTAAAGTTTATACTTTTTTGACAAAATACAGATTAGTGATATTGAACAGCGTTCTGCTTTTTGCTATCATTTGTATCACGTTTCTGCCTGATACAATGTGGCTGCACGGAACCGGATTTTGGCAAGGAGTATTAACGGTGGGTATCATGACGAATATTGCAGATGCAATTAGGAAAGCTAAAGATCAGAAAGAGGAAGATTGATTAGTGAGGTATATTGAATAAATATAAAAGCCGGTAACATAAAATAAAAATGCAGGAACAACAACATATCATACTGCCCGAAGGCTCCATCGAAAAGCAAACGAATACGTTGAATCTCGGTCCAACACATCCTGCAACGCATGGTGTGATGCAGAATATCCTTGAACTGGATGGAGAAAGAATTGTATCAGCAGAACAAACGATCGGTTATATTCATCGTGCATTTGAAAAGATATCAGAACGCAGACCGTTGTATCAAATTACAACCTTAACTGACAGGTTGAATTATTGCAGTAGTCCCATTAATAACATGGGTTGGCATCTGACCTGTGAAAAATTATTGAAAGTAAAAACACCAAAACGTGTTGATTATTTACGTGTGATCATCATGGAATTGGCAAGGATCTCGGATCATTTAATTTGTAATTCCATTGTTGCCGTTGATGCAGGTGCTTTTACAGGCTTTGTGTATGTAATGCAATACCGTGAATTGATTTATGAAATATATGAAGAAATATGCGGCTCCCGTCTTACTACTAATATTGGGCGTATTGGCGGTTTTGAAAGGAATTTCACAGCTACGGCATTTACGAAACTCGAGAAATTCTTAAGAGAATATCCGAAAGTATTGAAAGAGTTTGAAGGGCTTTGTTTGCGCAACAGAATTTTCATGGATCGCTTGCTGCATACCGGCGGCATCAGTGCAGAACGTGCATTGAATTACGGATTTACAGGGCCAAATCTCCGTGCATCCGGTGTTGATTATGATGTACGGGTACATTCGCCGTACAGCAGTTACGAAGATTTTGATTTTATTGTTCCTGTTGGACAAACAGGTGATAATTATGACCGCTTCTTAGTGCGTGGTGAAGAAATGTGGCAATCACTTTCTATCATTGAACAGGCATATAGAAAAGTGCAGGAATTTAAAGGAGCTGATGCAGAAGTTTTTCATGCAGATATCCCTGAATATTATTTGCCTGAAAAGAAAGATGTGTATACGAAGATGGAAGCATTGATCTGGCATTTTAAGATTATCA